>NZ_DBHKZK010000060.1:5142-112086 GCF_057314735.1 Cardiobacterium sp. | reverse complement strand
CCCCGTGGGGGAGGGTCGGGGTGGGGGCAGCAAACAAGCCGCGTTAGCGACGGTACAAATTGTAAACAGCCCCTAACCCCGCCAACATCGCCATTGCCCGCCCCACCACAACATCCACCCCGCATGAAAAAAATCACCCTTAACATCGACGACCTCGGCCTCTCGCCTGCCGTCAACGAAGCCGTCTGCCGCCTCGCCGAAGCGCGGCGCATCCACTCCGCCAGCCTGATGAGCCTCGGTGAACTGCCGCGCGAAACCCTCGCCCGCCTTGACGCCAGCGACTGCGAACTCGGCCTGCACCTTGACCTCACCGCCTTCGCCGCGCGCGAATACCCCGCCATTGGCGGCAGCCTGAAGCGCATCATCGCCCGCGCCTGGCTGCGCCGCTTTGACCCCGTCGCCCTGCGCGACCTCATCCGCCGCCAGCTTGACCGCTTTGAAGACATGACCGGGCGCGCGCCTGCCTTCATTGACGGCCACCAGCACGTCCATCAGTTCCCGCAAATCCGCGAAACCCTGCTGGCCGAAGCCGCCGCACGCTACCGCGACCACCCGGCGCTGCGCAGCACCCGCCCGATTGACCGCGCGCGCAAGGCGCGCCTCATTCACGCCCTTGGCGGACACCACCTTGACCACCACAGCGACGGCTGGCGCAAAAACCCATACTTTGGCGGCGTTTACAACTTCAACCCCGATGCCGCGGCACTGCAACGGCACTGGCAACACTGGCTCGCCACCGCGCCCGACGGCACCGTCATCATGTGCCATCCCGCCGTGCCGCGCGACGACTGGCAGGACGACATCAAACCCGCGCGCGAGCGCGAATGGCATTTCCTCACCAGCGACGCCTTCGCCGCCCTGTGGCAGGCACACGACTGCCAGCCACAACGCTGGGCGGCGTTTACCGGATAAACCGCCCGCAATCATCATGACGCGCCGTGACTGTCCTGACCAAAATTAGCCATGCTTTGACTAATTAGTCAAAACATGGCTAATTTCATATAATGCTGTACATACAAAGAGATAGCATGAACACCGACCCGCTTTATTGAAAAACACCTGACCGCCCGCCAAACCTTCCCCGCAACCCGGAGCGCCCCATGAAAAACACCGCATTCACGCCCCTTATCGAACATGCCATCCGCGCCCCCTCCGGCCACAACACCCAGCCGTGGCGCTTCACCCTCGGCGCAGACTGCATCACCATCGCTCCCGATTTCAGTAAACGTCTGCCAGTCGTCGATCCCGACAACCGCGAACTCTATATCAGCCTTGGTTGCGCGGCGGAAAACCTGCGCATCGCCGCCAGCCATCACGGCTACGCGACCACCACTGCCATCGCCGCCGACGGCGCGATTACCATCACCCTGCAACAACAGCCCGGCATCACCCCCGACCCGCTCCTTGCGCAAATTCCCCGCCGCCAAACCAACCGCGCTACTGCCGATGGCCGCCGCATCCCGCCGTCCGCACTGGACGACATCCTCGCCGCCAGCCAAAGCGCAGGTGTGCAACTGCACGCCTGGGAGAACGGCAGCCCCGCCTTTGCCCGCCTCGGCGCGCTGGTCATGGCGGGCAACACCGCGCAAATGCGCGACCCCGCTTTCAAGCACGAACTGCTGACGTGGATTCGCTACAACCGCAAAGACAGCGAACGCACGCGCGACGGGCTCAGCTACGCGGTAATGGGCGCACCCAACCTGCCGCGCTGGCTCACCGCCCTCATCATCCGCCTCATGCTTAACCCCCGCAGCCAGAACAACAGCGACCACAAAAAAATCGCCGCCGCCTCGCACCTGCTGCTCATCGCCAGCGACGGTGACGACATCCCGGCGTGGATTGCCACCGGCGGCGTCCTGCAACGGCTGCTGCTACAACTGGCCGCACACGGCATCGCCAGCGCCTGGCTCAACCAACCCTGCGAAGTCGCCGCACTGCGCGCCCGCCTCGCCGACGAATGCCCCGGCGCACACCCGCAAATCCTGCTCCGCCTCGGCTACGCCGCCCCGCTGCCCTATGCGCTGCGCCGCCCGCTCGCGGAAGTTGTCGCATAACCCGCACGCGGGAGGTGTGGCATCAGGAAAAGCGGACGTAGCGACTACTTCGTCGGGTGTGTGCCGCAGGCACGCACGCGGAAGTGTGGCATCAAGAAATGCGAGCGTAGGGTGGGGCTTGCCCCACCGCCGACAACCACCGGACGTAGCGACTACTTCGTCGGGTGTGTGCCGCAGGCACGCACGCAGAAGTGTGGCATCAAAAAATGCGGACGTAGGGTGGGGCTTGCCCCACCGCTGGCCATCTGCCCTGCGTATAGCCATCCACCGTATGAGGCTTTCGGTGAATGGCTATAACGCCGCCGCTTGGGCGGCGTTCTTTTTGCAACCACGAAATCACATCATTTTGTGGACTTTTACACAAACCTTGTGGATTTGTCGCCATAGGCGCGTTAACATACCGGAAAACCGCATAATTCTCGACCGCTCACGGAGGCGCGCCTGCTGTTTTGCTGCGTCGTAACAGCAGCGGTTTTGCTGTGCCATCTTTTTGAAACTACACTAAATTCTTTAATTTTTGCTGGACTTTTCCGCATCCCGCATTCCATAATGCACCACGGCAAAATGTGAATTTCGCCGTGATTTTCCGTTAATTCATGAGTGAGGTGTGTATGCAAGAGTCTCCTTCCGCCGCCGCGCCGCGCAAAGCGGGAATTGGCGCGTATATCGCGCTGATTTTTGCGGTGATTTTTTTCTCCGGCATCAGCGTCAGCAAGCCGGTGCAGGACTTCGGCACGGTGATTGCCGAAAAGCTCAATGTTGAGCCACAAAAGGTGCATGACGTCTTCAGCGTCTTTGATTTCAACACGTTAAACGGCAAGTTCGGCAAGGTGCTGCTACCGGAAAAGGCGGACAAGCCGGGCGAGCATCCGGGCAATTTTTCCGGTGACGGCGGTGTCGGCGCGCGCCAGGGCTTCATGTTTGCCCTGACCCTGATGCCGACCACGCTGTTTGCGATGGGCATCATCGCCGTGCTGGAGTATTACGGCGCGCTGGAAGCGATGCGTCGCCTGTTGCAGCGTATTTTGAAGCCGCTGATGGGCATCCCCGGCGATACCGGCCTCGCGATGATTGCCAGTTTCCAAAGCACCGATGCGGGCGCGGCGCTGACTCGCGCGCTCTACGACGAGGGCAAGCTGACCGCGCAGGAACGCGATATTTTTGCGATGTTCCAGTTCAGCGCGGGCGCGCCGATTACCAATTTCCTCTCCACCGGCACGGCGCTGCTCGGCCTGACTGCCGCAGCGGTTGCAGGCGGTGATGCGGCGAAAGTCCCTGCCAGCGTTGGCATCTGCCTCGGTGTCATCTTCATCTTCAAATTCGTCGGCGCGAACCTGATGCGGCTCTACCTCCGTCTCACCGTCGGCAAGGAAGGAACGCAGCCATGAGCGATATCCAAGAAAAACAGATGATTACCGATGTCTTCGTCAGCGGCGTCAAGCGCGGCTGGGGCATCGCCACCGGCAGTATGCTGCCCAACGTGCTGATGGCCTTTATCCTCATCCATTTTTTGAACCTCACCGGCATCCTCGGCCTGCTCGGTACACTCTGCGGCCCGGTGATGAAAGTCTTCGGCCTGCCCGGCGAGGCGCTGATGGTGCTGCTCGCCGCGTGGCTGTCGATGGGCGGCGGTGTTGGCGTCGCCTCCAGCCTGTTCGCCGCCGGAACCCTCAGCCTGCACGACATTGCCGTCCTCGCCCCGGCGATGTACCTCATGGGTTCGCAGGTGCAATTCATCGGGCGACTGCTCGGCGTCACCGGCGTACCGGGCAAACACATCCCGGTCATGGTGCTGATCTCCATCATCAACGCCCTGCTCGCGCTGTTCGTCATGCAACTCATCGTCTAGGAGCAAAATCATGAAAAAAGAAACCTTTCTGGAACACCTGAAACCCTTCATCAACACCGACTGCGGCAGCTACCAGCCCGCCGGTGTTGGCAAAATCGCCGATATGCTCACCGAGAAATACACCGCGCTCGGCGGCTGGTACATCAAGCGCCAGCACCTGCACGACGAAGTCGGCCCCGGCCTGCTCATCACCAACCGCGAAAATCCCGACCACTACGACGTGCTGCTCGTCGGCCACATCGACACCGTCTTCCCCGAAGGCACCGCCGCCGCGCGCCCGTTCAAGGTAGAAGGCGACCGCGCCTACGGCCCCGGCGTTGCCGACATGAAAAACGGCGTCGTCGCCATCTACGCCGCGCTTGCCGAACTCGACCCGGCGGTGCGCGACAAACTCTCCATCGGCGTACTGCACAACCCGGACGAAGAAATCGGCTCCATTCACTCCGACCCGTGGCTGCTGGCGGAAGCGAAAAAAGCCGACCGCGTGCTGGTATGCGAATCCGCGCGCGCCGACGGCTCGCTGGTGAACCGCCGCAAAGGCAACGCCACCTTCATCATCACCTACCACGGCGTCGCCTCGCACGCCGGTAACGACCCGGAAAAAGGCCGCTCCGCCGTGCTGGAAATGGCGCACTGGATCGTCGAACTCGCCAAACACAACGACTACGCCAACGGCACCAGCCTGAACGTCGGGCAGGTGAAAGGCGGCAGCGCCAGCAACGTCGTCCCGGACAGCGCCGAAGCCGTGCTGGACCTGCGCTTCTGGGACAACGCCAAATACGACGAAATCCGCGCCCTGCTGGACAAACTCGCCGCCAAGCCGTTTGTTGAAGGCGTCAGCGTGGACATCCGTGTCAAATCGCAAAAACCGGCGATGGTGATGAACGCAGGCACCGAACAACTGATGCAACTCGTGGAAAAAGCGGGCAAAAAAATCGGCCTGCCGATTACCTGGCAGGCGGTCGGCGGCGGCTCGGACGCCAACACCACCTCCGCCCACGGCATCCCCTCGCTGGACGGCTTCGGCCCCATCGGCGCGGGCTTCCACAGCGAAAAAGAATATCTGGAAATCGACAGCATCGAGCCGCGCGTGGCGCTGCTGCAAGCGGTGCTGGAAGAAATCGCTTCCTGATTGGCCCGCTTACGGAAAGCCGCCCTCCGGGGCGGTTTTTTTGATGACTGTTCGGCAGGTCGGATGACGTACCCGACGCTTTCGATGTCGACCATGAATGGCCGACCTACGCTGGTCGCATGGTTCAGATGAATAATCCGGTCGTAGGTCGGGTACTTGTGCCCGACATTTTCCGATGTCGGCATAAATGGCCGACCTACGTTTGCTCTTTGTGAGAATTGCATACATCCGCCCTGCCCCATTGCTGAATTTCCCTCACAACCCCATGCGCCGCCGCCGGGCTAATCAAACCGCGCGCGACCGTCGATAATGCGCGCCATCACAACCACGGAGGCACCATGCCCAATATCCTCGTCATCGGCGCGACCGGCTCGCTCGCCCGCACCGTTATCGCCACCGCCGCCGAAAACCCGGCGCTGCACCTCACCCTCTTTGCCCGCCAGCCGCGCAATTTGCCGCCGCAATACCCCGCCATCGCGGGCGACGCGCTTGACCCCGCCGCGCTGCAAGCGGCGATGCGCGGGCAGGACATCGTTTATAGCCATCCACCGAAAGTTTCAGACAAGGCGCGCCGCTGAAGACAGTACGCGGTTGTACGGCGAAGCGGCGCAACACAGTATGAGGCTTTCGGTGGATGGCTATACATCAACCTCGCCGGCGACCTCGGCCGCATGGGCGCGAACATCGTCGCCGCGATGCAGGCGACAGGCGTGCGCCGCGTCATCGCCATCAGCTCCATCGGCATCTACGACACGCCCGTGCGCGACATCCTCCGCCCCTACCGCGCCCTCGCTGACTGCATCGAAAACTCCGGCCTCGATTACACCATCCTCCGCCCCGACTGGTTTACCGACGCCGACGAAATGGACTACCAGCTCACGCCGAAAGGTGAACCCGAATGCGGCCATGCCGTGTCGCGCAAAAGCATCGCCGATTTCGTCTGCAAACTGTTCGCCGACCCGGCAAAATATATCGGCGCCAATCTCAACATCAGCAAACCATGAAAAAACGGCGATAGCTGGTTCATCGAAAAATCCGTCGCCACCCTTTACTGATTTCACTCCAACCCAAAGGAAACAACCATGAACCTGCAAGACATCCAGAACCGCTTTGAACTGAAACACCTCGTCGATCACTTCTCCAACCTCGCCGACGAAAAGAAAGTCGCCGAACAAATCCCGCTCTTCGCCGAAGACGCGGAAGTTATTACCTATATCGGCGATGAATTGTTTGCCCATGCCCAAGGCCGCGCGGAAATCGAAAAAGTCTTTGCCAATTACCTTGCCCAATTCCATACCGTTTACCATCTGAACGGCCAGCAAACAGTGGAATTGCACGGCGACCGCGCCGAAGGCATCGCCTATTGCCAGGTCGCGCTGGTCAGCAATAAAGACAGCCACGACGAAATGCTCACCCATTATGTGCGCTACAACGACAGCTACGCCAAAATCAACGGGCGCTGGGTCATCCAAAAACGCATCGCCCATTTTATGTACAGCGAAACCCGCACCATCCACAAATAAGGAATCATGATGCGAAAAATATTTGCTGATTTGCCTCAACAAATCCTTTATCAACCGCTGCGACAACCGTCGCAGCTTTTTTATGCTATTTTTCCCGTTTTCAATACTGGAACATCCCATGCGCCTGTACGCCCTGTTGCCCTGTTTTATTTTTGCCGCCGCCTGTGCCGAAACGACCCACTATGAATGGGCGGTGCCGGTTAAGGCGGAAGCCAATCTTTATCGCGTCGATGACAAACTCTACCGCAGTGAACAGCCGGTGCGCGACGATGCCGCGCTCATTAAAAAGCTGGGCATTAAGACCGTCATCAACCTGCGTTATTTCGACCGCCGGGGCGATGAAAAAGCGCTGGCGGGCAGCGGTATTGCGCTATTCAACCAGCCGCTGCTCACTTGGCGCATCCGGCCAAAAGATATTGCGGCGACGCTTTATCTGATTGAGCGCCAGCAACAATACGGCGCGGTACTCGTGCATTGCTATCACGGTGCCGACCGCACCGGATTGATGGTCGCCATGTACCGCATTGTTTACCAGCATTGGCCTGTTGCAGAAGCGAAACGGGAAATGCTGCAAGGGCCATATGGCTACCATAGTATTTGGGTCCATCTGGAGCGGCTGTTCAGCGCGGAAGATATTGCGCAAATCCGTGAACGGTTAAGCCAATTACGCGGCGATAAAAATAATCTGTCGCCGCCATATAGCAGGGAGCGGGAGATTTTTTAGCCCATAGGACAGCGAGGCGACGCCATGCCGACAGGGCAGGACGGGTTTTCATTGCCCGCCACCAGCGGCGGCGGTAAAGTACGCGCCCATTTTCAAGCGGATAACTCAAGGAGTTCACCATGCAGGGTCAGTTGTGGATTGTCGCGGCGCCGTCGGGGGGCGGCAAAACCAGCCTCATCGCCGAGGCGGTGCGGGTGCTGGACGATGTGGTCGAAAGTGTGTCGCACACCACGCGCGCCGCGCGGCCGGGCGAGGTCGAGGGCGTGCATTATTTTTTCGTTGAACACGCGCAGTTTCAGGCGATGATTGATGCCGACGGCTTCCTCGAATACGCGCAGGTTTTCCACAATGCCTATGGCACCGCGGCGGCGTCTGTCGATGCGCTGCTCGCGGCGGGCAAGGACGTGATTTTGAGCATTGACTGGCAGGGGGCGCAGCAGGTGATGCAGCGGCGACCGCAGACGCGCACGGTGTTTTTGCTGCCGCCGTCGCTGGACGTGCTGCGCGCGCGCCTCACCGCCCGCGGTCAGGACAATCCCGCCATTGTCGCGCAACGGATGGCGGAGGCGGAGGAGCAAATCAGCCATTACCGCGAGTTTGAGTTCGTCATCGTCAATGAGGATTTTCAGCGTGCCGCCGGTGAATTGCAGGCGCTGATTTTGTGCGACCGCCTGCGCCGGGCGCGCTGCGAGGCGGATTTGCAACCGCTGCTGAAGCGACTGGGGCAGGAATAGCGCCATTTTCGCCCATGATTTTGTGAGGATTCGATGCGATGAAATTCCTGCAAGCCAACGGGCTGCCGCATCCGTATGTGATGCTGCTGCTGGCACCGCTGTTTTGGGCGACCAGCAATGTCACCGGCAAACTGGGCAAGGCGTGGCTGTCGCCGTATGAGTTCACCTTCTGGCGCTGGCTGCTGGCGACGGCGCTGTTGTCGCTCCTCTTTCGCGCCCGCATCCGCCACGACGGGCCAGCGCTGCGGGCGCGTGCCGGGTGGCTGTTGGTCGTCGGCGGCAGCGGTTTTGCGCTGTTCAACATTGTGCTTTACAGCGCCTTTGCCCGCGACGCGAGCGTGGTCAATGTGTCGATTATTACCGCGCTGATTCCGCTGGCGGTGCTGCTGGTGGACGTACTCGTGTTGCGCGGGCGGGCGCATCCGCTGCAATGGTGCGGCGTGGCGCTGTCGTTCGTTGGCGTGGTGTGGGTGGTGAGCCGTGGCAGGCGTGGCTGCTGCTCGGCTATGTGGTGCTGTTTGTCTCGATTGTGTCGAAGCTGTTTTATATGGAAGGGGTGATTGCGATTGGTGCGAACCGCGCGGCGCTGACGATGAATATGTTGCCGGTGTTCGGCGCGCTGGTCGGCGCCGCCTTTTTTGCCGACGAGCATTTGGGCGGCCATGTGCTAATCGCGCTGGCGCTGGTCGCAGCGGGAATTGGCCTCTCGGAATGGGGCGCGCGACGGCTGGCACGCCCGGTCTGAGCGGCGTGCGCGATGTCAAGGATGGCGGGTTTCATCAGCGCCGCTTCGCGAGGCCCATCACGTTGCCATCCGCCAGCGGGTCAGGTCGGTGAAACGGTTTTGCGCGTTCCGCCTCGCTGAGAACGTTGCGCCCGCCGGGGTCGGGGAGATAGAGCAGCGGCAGGTCGCGGCACAGGCCGAGATTGGGGCAGTTATCGCGGATGGCTTCGACGATTTCCTCGCCGAGCAGTTCCGGATCGGCGCGACGTGAGGCGGGCGTGCTGATTTCGTAGCGGATTTGCCATAGATACGCGGCGCGGTCGTGCGGGCGGAAGGTCAGGTACAGCGTGTTGGTCCGGTTGCCGTGGCGGAGGTAGTGGCGCATGAGGAAGACGTCTTCCAGCAGTTCCCACGGGATGGTGGCGGCGTAACCGTCTTTCATGCCGTAGCGCCAGTAATGCACGCCGTCGCTGTCAAGGGCGACGAAGATTTCGTAATTCACCCCGGCGTCTTCGACGCGGATGCTGTCGTAGGTGGCGACGTAAACCATCATGTAAAGCAGCAGGTTAAAGGCGCCGATATAGAGCAGCGGCAGCCAGTTGCCGCTGTAGAGGCCGACGAGAAAGAGGATGGCGAACGCCAGCGCGAGCAGGCCATAGATGCAGCCAAAAACGAAGTTGAACGCGGCTTCCGGCGCGCGGAAATACCAGATTTCCTTGAGACCAGCGGGAACGTTGGCGCTTTTCTCCGCGCGTGGCGGCGCGGGCGGAAGGCGCGCGCTGATGTGTTTGACCAGATACGCGCCCAGTGCCGCGCCACGCAGGCGCTTGCCCTGACTGTCGCTGCCGTGCGCATATTTGAGCTCCAGCGCGACGTGCGCCGCCACTACCGCGTCGGCGGTTTTCCAAGCGATGAGCAGGCGGTCGTGGTGCGCGCGCCGTTGCACCTCGTCCGTCCAGGCATCCAGCACCCGCTTCCACGGCAGATGCAGCTCGCGTCCCTTTGGCAAGGCGTTATGGCGGATGGTGATGCCGCTCCCGTCAAGGCGGACGAACTCGCGCCGCAGGATGAAGGCGGTGTAGCGGTAACACAGGGTGCAGGCGTGCGCGAGCAGCGCGGTAAAGAGCAGCAGCGCGAAGATGACTTCAAGCGTCCGCGCGGGCGGCAGGTCATAAATGAGCCAGGCGGCGGTCGCGGCGTAGCCGAGGGCGAGCAACAGGCGCAGCCAGCGGCGGCGGAAGGGGATGGTGAGCGGGTTCATGGCGTTATCCTTTGTCATTCCCCTGCGCATTGGTCAGGGTTACTTGCGGCAATCCTCTGAATTTGAACAGGTTGGGACAATGCAGGCGGATGTTGGCGGCGGCTTCTTCCGTTTTTTGCTTGTTGCTGCCGGTGTCGTACTGGATATGCCGCAAATAACGCGCACCCGCATAGGGGTAATAAACCAGATGCAGGGAGCATACCCAGCTGCCGTTATCGAGACGATAGCTGTCCGGCGAGACGGCATGAATGCTTGCCCAGGGAATATCCGCTTCACTGTTTCGCGTCATGCCATAGCGCCAGTAATGTACGCCCACAGGGTCAATGCGAACAAAGCGGCGTCCCGATAGCCCGGAAAGCCAGTGCATCAGTGAGTCGTAAAGAATATAAATCGTGCCCAAAAGCAGCAATAACAAGAAACTGGTTACTCCTATGCCCGCTGTTACATCGCTTATTGTTTTGGCATTCACCATAAAAGCGATAAAAAAAGTCAGTGCGACCAGTGCCAGCACGACCATCACCACGCCAATCAAACAGCCGTCCCCGTTATCACCGGTGCCAAAATTCCAGTATTTCCGCCAGTCTTCGGCAACATCGGCGGGAATCAGGCCGGATGGCACGGGCGTGCTGCGCAAATGTCGCCGGACAAATGCCTCCAGCAATGGCGCCAATGTCTTGCCGCGTACCGTCTTGCCACGCGCATCCCGCCAAACCGCACCCTGCAATTTCAGCGCAAGGTGTTCCAGTCCGTCTTCGTCCGTGCACCAAACGAGACACAGGCAATCATAATGGCGGTGTAACTGGTATTCGTCCGCCCAGGCGTCAAACACATTTGCCCACGGCACATGGAATGTTTTCTGGCGCGCCACATCGTTATGCCAGACGGTAATGCCTTTGGCATCGAAGCGGATAAATTCACGCCGGAAAAAGAAACGGGCGTAGCGCCAGGTCAGATAGCAGCCATGCAGGGAAAAGGCGGCTATAAATAATGAGACCATTGCCCAGTCTTTATGCTTTTCATCTGTATCCAGAGCAATAAGATAAGCCAGCCAGGCAGTAATGAGCGCGTAACAAAGAACGCACAACAGGCGCAGCCAGCGGCGGCGGAAAAAGACCGTTTGCGCGGTCATGAGCGGGGTGCCTGCAATGGCCGCGCGTCCAGTCCGAGCCAGACGTCCGCGTCGCTGACGATGACCGGGCGCTTGATCAGGGTCGGCAAGGCGTACAGCAGCGCGATGAGCGCGTCCCCGCCCGCCGCCTCGGCGGCAAGCACTTCGGCCTTGTGCACGCGGTATGTCGCGGAACGTTTGTTAATGAGCGTCGTACCGAAGCGGGCGAGCCAGTCGCGCAGCAGGGTTTCGTCCGGCGGGGCTTGTCGCAGGTCAATGAAGTGGTAGCGCACGCCGCGCTGGTCGAGGATGTTGCGCGCCTTGCGCACGCTGTCGCAATTGGGGATGCCGTAGAGTTTCATCGGGGTGAGAGGGTTGCAGGTGAAGGCGCAATTGTTGTCTGAAGCGGCGCGCAAGGCAAGGCGCTTTCGCCTTGTGCTATAGTCGCCGCTCCATTCACAACCGGAGAACATGATGTTTTTATCCCTCCCCCGTATTTTGCCGCTCGTTTTGGCATTGACGCTGCCTGCCTATGGTGACAACGAACCTGCGGAAAATACAGAAAACGGTGAATCTGCGACAAACGGAAACGTCGTCATGGATACCGCTCCCACAAATGAACCTGCGGCGAAAAATCCGCTTTCTTTGCCCAAGCAGGATGTCAATGATTTTGACATTTTTGGCGTCAAACTCGGCATGACCTGGGATGAAGCCCGCGCTGCCCTCAAGGAGAATTTGCAGATTGGCGACAAGGAAATTGTTGTTCTGTCTTCCAAAACGAGGTTGCCATTAAGTGGCAAGTTGGTTCCCGACCATTTGTTGGTCAAGAGAGGTTATGAGCAGGTAGAAGTGTGGTTTAATTCCAATGCGCTTCATGAAAAGCCGGATGAACTTGCCGTATGGATAGTCTCGCATTATTCTTATTACATTAATTGGGATGATTATCTGGAAATGGCAGCAGAGAAATATGGTAAATACGAATATGATGGCTATAATAAAGATATAGGGAAATTTGTTGTTTGGTGCAATGGTTGCACCCCTGTTAGTGTTCCGGATGTACCGCATCTGATTTTCAGGCAGAAGTTTACCAATCTGGATATGGAATTAAGGGATGAAGGTTATCAAAAGGCATTGGAGGAATTTGAAGCGCAAAACAAAGGCAAGATACCAAATTCCTGAAATATCCCACACGTTACAAAAACGCCCCGCATTGCGGGGCGTTTGGTTTTTAATGACTCATGTCCCAATCTTGATCCATGCCGGGGCGTGGTCGGAAGGGCGTTCCCAGTAGCGCGGGGCGGTGTCGATGCCGGCATCAAGCAGCGCAAGCGCGTCGCTGGCAAGGGTCAGGTCAATGCGCAGGCCAATGTTGCGGCGCAGGCCGCCCATGCGATAGTCCCACCAGCTGAATTGTTGGGTGTCCGGGTGCAGCGCGCGGTAAGCGTCTTTGAAGCCGAGCGCGAGGATGTTTTGTAATGCCTGCCGTTCGGGCGCGGAGCAGAGGATTTGGTCGCGCCATTTGTCGGGGTCGTGGACGTCGAGGTCGGCGGGGGCGATGTTGTAGTCGCCGGTGATGACAAGGCGCGGGTGTTCGCGCTTGAGGTCGTCGATGTAGCGCGTCGCGGCGTCGAGCCAGTGCAGTTTGTAGGTGTATTTTTCATCTCCTACCGCTTTGCCGTTGGGGACGTAGAGGTTGAGGACGCGCACGTCGCCGATGCTGGCAGCGATGGCGCGCGCCTGTTCGTCGGCGTAACCGGGGATGCCGCGCACCACGTCGGTCAGCGGCTCGCGCGCGATGAGGGCGACGCCGTTGTAGGTCTTCTGGCCGTGGGTGGCGATGTGGTAGCCGGCGGCTTCGATGGCGGTGGTGTCCACGGCGGCGTCGGTCTGTTTGAGTTCTTGCAGGCCGAGGATGTCGGGCGCAGTTTCGTGCAGGTATTGCAGGACGTGCGGCAGGCGGACGTTGAGCGAGTTTACGTTCCAGCTGGTGATGTGCATGGGCAGGTTTCCGGGTGTCAATTTTTGTCAGTTCGGGTAGAATATTCGCATTAAATCACGGTTTTTTGGCTTTTTCTATCGGTCTTTCCATGCGCGAATTTCGTTTGTTTTCGTCGCGCCCGCTCGCGGTCGGCGATGTGCTGCCGCTGGATGAGGCGGCGCACCGTCATGTGGGCAAGGTGCTGCGGCTGCGCGTCGGCGCGCCGTTGGTGTTGTTCAATGGCGACGGTTTTGATTATGCGGCGGAGCTGGTGGCGTGCGATCGCCGCGCGTCGCAGGTGCGGATTGTCGCGCGCGAGGCGGCAGGCAATGAGTCGCCGCTGAATCTCACGCTGTTCGCCGCGCTGCTCAAGGGCGAGGCGATGGACCGGGTGGTGCAGAAGGCGGTGGAGCTGGGCGCAAAGCGGATTGTGCCGCTGCGTACCGCGCGCAGTGAGGCGTTGCCTGCCGATGAGCGGCTGGAACGCAAACGCGCGCATTGGCAGGGGATTGTGGTGGCGAGTGCGATGCAGTGCGGCCGCGCCACTTTGCCGCAGGTGGACGGTATTTGTGATTTTGTCGATGTGCTGGACGATGCCCCCGGTCTGCGCTGGATTTTTTCGCCGCATGATGCGCCAGCCGCCAGTCCGCAGGCGGCAGAGGCGGTGAGTGTACTGATTGGCCCGGAGGGCGGTTTTGCGCCGGATGAGGTCTCTGCCGCGGTGAACGCGGGCTGGTTGCCGCAGTCGCTGGGGCCACGGGTGTTGCGCGCCGATACGGCGGCGACGGTCGCGCTCGCGCGGGCGCAGGGTTGTTTTGGCGATTTGTCGCGGGAGGCGACGTGCTGTTAAGGGACGATATTCAAATTCCGCTGCATGATCCGGGGCGGATTGTCAAAATCACCGGCGAGGAGAGTATGCTCTACCGTGCCGCGATGTTACGCGTGTTCAATGTGGTGCGCGTGGTAGTGGTCATGCTGTTTTTGCTCGGTTTTTCGCTCATCGGTGCGGATACGGGGCGGGCGCTGCCGCTGGATCTGGGCGGCACCGGCTGGCTGTCGGCGCTGGTGATTGTCTATGTGCTGGTGATGTCGCTGCATTGGGTGCTGTCGCTGCGCACGCCGGTGGCGGAGCGGCTGTTTTTGAGCAATGCCATCTGGGATATTTTTCTGCTCGGCCTGCTGATTTTCAATTTCGGCCTGCTCAACTATACCAATCTGCTGATGCTCTCCATTTTGAACGCGGTGCTGCTGTCGGCGATGACGCTGACGCTGCGGCAAAGCGTGATTTACGCCATCACCCTGGTGGTGGTCTGGCTGGCGACCGCCGCGCTGTTGCAGGCGATGCCGCAGGTGTCGTGGCATAAAATGGGCGATGTGCCGCCCGCCGAGGGTTTCAGTCGCCTGATTGCCGTCTTTCGCGGCAACGGTATCGCCTGGCTGGAACCGGCGGTGGTCGCCCTCGGCATGGCATTTCTGGCGCTGCTGGTGAGCTACCTCTCCACCCAGGGGCGCGACAACCGCATCAACGTCGAACTCAGCCGCCGCTACACCAGCCAGCTGCGCAAGATGAACGACTCCATCATCGAAGATATGCAAAACGGCCTGCTGGTGGTCAGCGGCGACAGCATCATCCTCACCCTGAACCGCCAGGCGCGCACCATCTTCGGCCTGCCCGCGACGGCGAAAGTACCGCGCACCCTCGGCGAACTCCTGCCCGAGCTGGCACGGCGCTTTGGCCGCTGGCAGCATATGCGCTTCAACGACAGCCGCACGCTCGACATTGGCAAGGGCAGCTACAGCCTCACCTTCAGCGCACTCAAATCCGATGACGACATGGCGCTGACCCTGCTGATGCTGGAAAGCATCGACGAAAGCTACCAGCGCGTGCGCGAAACCCGGCTCGCCTCATTGGGCCGCTTGACCGCAGGCATCGCCCACGAAATACGCAATCCCTTGAGCTCCGTGCAAAGCGCCGCCGACCTCCTCGAAGAAATGAGCGACGACAACAAAGTCCACTTCCTCACCGACAAAATCCGCAACAACACCCAGCGCATCAACAACATCATCTCCGACATCCTGAACCTCTTCTCCGACAAGCCGCGCAACACCAAACTCATCCCGCTCAACCCCTTCCTCCTCGGCGTCATCAACGAAGCGCGCACCAACGACGAAACCAGCCGCGCCAAAATCCGCACCGACATGGACGCGACCAAAGAATACGCTGTCTTCTTCGACGCCGGCCACCTCGAACAAATCCTGCACAACCTGATGCTCAACGCCGTCAAACACGCCGGGCGCGACGACGTCGAAATCACCGTGCGCACCCGCATCGGCGACGTTGGCCGCTTCCTCTACATCGACATCCAGGACAATGGCCGTGGCGTGGCGGCAGACGACGAAGAAAAAATCTTTGAGCCCTTCTTCAGCAAACGGCACGGCACCGGCCTCGGCCTCTACCTCGTGCGCGAAATGTGCGTCGCCAACCAGGCACAAATCGTCTATGTGCGCAAAGAAATCGGTGCCTGCTTCCGCCTGACGATGGAGCGCTACCTCGCCAACGAAGACGACCCGCACGAAAACGAGCCACACGACAACATCCAGATTCTCTAAAAACCAGGACACCACCATGACCAAAGCACTCATCCTTGACGACGAACGCGACATCTGCGAACTCATCGAAATGAGCCTGATGGGGCAGGACATCACCTGCACCAGCGTCTATACCATCCGCGCCGCCATCAAGGCGCTGAAAGAAGAGCGCTACAGCTTCGTCATCTCCGACATCCGCCTGCCCGACGGCGACGGCCTCGACTTCCTCGCCCACATCCAAAAAAACTACCCCGGCCTGCCGGTGTGCATGATCACCGCCCACGGCAACATGGACACCGCCATCCGCGCCCTCAAACTCGGCGCCTTTGACTTCATCAACAAACCCTTCGACCTCAAACAACTGCGCAACGTCTGCAAAGCCGCGCTCAAAGAAGGCCACGGTCAGCTCGGCGGCGGCAACGCGGGCGGCTCATCTGCCGCTCCCGGCAAAAAAGCGGCAGGCGGACAAGGCGGTGGTCGCTCCAGCAGCAAATACGAACTCATCGGCGACGCCGACGTCATGCAAAAAGTACGCGCCATGATCAGCAAAGTCGCGCGCTCCCAGGCCCCCGTCTTCATCCACGGCGAATCCGGTACCGGTAAAGAAGTCGCCGCCCGCTCCATCCACCACCAAAGCAACAGAGCCGAGGGCGCATTCGTCGCGGTGAACTGCGGCGCCATCCCCGAAAACCTCGTCGAAAGCGAATTCTTCGGCTACAAAAAAGGCGCATTCACCGGTGCCAACCAGGACCAGGACGGCCTCTTCGTCGCCGCCAACGGCGGTACCCTCTTCCTCGACGAAGTCGCCGACCTGCCGCTATCCATGCAAGTCAAACTGCTGCGCGCCATCCAGGAGCGCGCCGTGCGCCCCATCGGCGGCGACCGCGAAGAAGCGGTGGACGTGCGCATCATCTCCGCCACCCACCACGACCTCGCCCGCCGCGTCGCCGAAAACAAATTCCGCGAAGACCTCTACTACCGCCTGAACGTCATCGGCCTCACCATGCCGCCCCTGCGCGAACGCGACGGCGACATCGCCATCCTCGCCGCGCACCTGCTCGCCAAACTGGCACGCGACGCGGGCTACCCCGAAGCCCACCTCTCACCGCAAGCGCTGGCCAAACTCGAAGCCTACCCCTTCCCCGGCAACGTGCGCGAACTCGAAAACATCCTCGAACGCGCGCTGACCTTCGTCGAAGGCGACACCATCGAAGCCGACGACATCCACCTCAGCGAAAACCGCATCCCGGCACAACCCGCGCCGCGCGCCGCCGTCGCACCACCGCCGGAACCCGCCACCATCGCCCGCCCGCGCCATCCCGTCGCCAGCGACGACTACCCCGACGAAGCCATTGCCGCCCTCGAACAATACCAGCCGCGGCAAAAAGACGGCACCGCCATCCCGCTGCCGAACGACCTCGAAAACTATATGCAGGGACTGGAGCGCAACCTGCTCATCAAGGCGCTGGAAGACTGCAACTACAACAAAACCAAGGCGGCGGAAAAACTCGGCATCAGCTTCCGCGCCATGCGCTACAAACTGAAAAAACTGGGCATCGACTAAGAACCTGTTCTCAACATCCCGATTATTCACATAAATTTGAATTGCTGCGCCGAATTATCCCCCTCCCCTGCAGGGCGAAGCTCGCAGCGGGGGAGGGTCGGGGTGGGGGGTGAGCGATATTGCTCATGAACTGAAATTCCTTTTTTCAATGGATTTGCTGCCTCACCCCAACCCTCTCTTTCGCAAGCAATGCTTGTCCCACAGGGAGAAGGGAGTATAACGATGGTTCTACCTGCTCCCATTTGCAAGGAAACGGATTTTCCCAAATTCCAAACAGTTATATAGCCATCCACCGAAAGTTTCAGACAAGGCGCGTCGCCGAAGACAGTACGCGGTTGTACGGCGCGGGTTTCCCTAAAAAATGGCTTCGCCATTTTTTAGGGTGCCCGGTCAGGCGACGCAATACCGTATGAGGCTTTCGGTGGATGGCTATAAAACCCAATCCCCTACCCGCTCCCACATAAACACCATGAAAAACAAACCACTGCCTGCCCTCATCGCCGCGCTGGCCCTCTCCGCCTGCCAACCCGCCCCGCCACCCGAAAACCCCGCGCCAGCCGCCCCGCACAACCTCATCCTCTACTACCACGGCGACCACACCGACGCGCTGCGCCGGGAAATCGCCGCCTACGGTGCAGAAATCCTCTACCACTATCCGAACCTGCACGGCTTCGCCATCCGCATCCCCGCCAACAAAACCCTCGAAGCGGCAGAAGCACACTTCAGCCGCCTGCCAAACATCAACGGTGTCGCCCGCGACCAAATACAACAACTACAATAAAGCCGCCCTTTCCTTAACCCACCCCGTCAAAGGAGCATGACATGACAGAACCCGGCGAATACTTCGGCATCTTCCTTTCCATGACCATCATCCCGATGGCAATGGCATTCGGCGGCTCGCGCAAAACCTTCAAACAAAAAATACCCGCACTATTGCTGCTAATACTGCTGATATTCGGCACAGTATCCCTGGCAACCCAAAAAATTCGCTGGTCGGCATTACTCATTTCCAGCATTCTTGCCTTTGCCATTTGCGGCTTTTACCACCTCACAGCCCATCACGGCGACAAAAAAATATACCTCTTCAAAAAACCGCAAGACACGCCGCCCGACAACACAAACCAGGAAGAAAAAACATGAGCCTCGCCGACGGACTCGCCATCGTGCTTTTTATCCCGGTATCGGCGGCATTGCTCATCCATATCCACGCCTTATTTACCCCGCCCAGCAGACGAAAAATCCTCACGCTTGCGCTGATATACACCGGAATCTACCTGCTCCTGCTCGGACTCATCCACCTGATTGTCGGCAACGTAGGCATCCTGCCGTTCTTTATATTGGCGTTTGTATGGATAAGAATACTGTTCCACTGCCAACTTGACGATACTGCTTTCCAACCGCCAGAAATAGACCCGGAATTACAAAAACGACTGATGAGTCGAATCCCGCAACGAAAAAAACCAACCGGCAAAAAACATACCTGATAGCCAAATGCCAGGGATTATGGGCTGTTTACCATTGAAAAATCCTCCTCCCCTGCAGGGCGAGGCCCACAGCGGGCGGGTACCCATGCAAAATGCGGATGCATTTTTCGTGGGGCCCGGGGGAGGGTTGGGGAGGGGGTGGGCGATATAGCCATCCACCGAAAGTTTCAGACAAGGCGCGTCGCCGAAGACAGTACGCAGTTGTACGGCGAGGCGACGCAACACAGTATGAGGCTTTCGGTGGATAGCTATATTATTGATGAGCCGAAATTCCAATTTTTCAATTGATTGCTGCCCCCACCCCAACTCCTCTCTCGCTGCGCGAGCTGTCCCAGTCCCAGAGGGAGAGAGGCTTATTCTGCTGAATTGCAAACAGCGCCTAAGGCAGTTACGAGGCTCCTTCGCCGCGCACTGTGCGATTGACCGCGATCAAACAAGCAGTGCTTTCGCATATTGCGGTAGTGCTCCATTATCTGCACGAAGCTGGTACCACGCACAAAAAAGCCGCCTGCGGGCGGCTTTACGAATTAGCGCGGTGCTTCGTCGTCGTTGTTCTCGCCGTAGTACATCACGCCGAGTTTGATTTTGCCGCGCCCGTTTTTCAGGCGCCAGGCGTTGGTGTCGCGCAGGGAATAGACGCAGCCGCAGTATTCCTGCATATAGAAGTGTTCGCGCTTGCTGATTTCGATCATCCGCTGCGAGCCGCCGCCCTTGCGCCAGTTGAAGGTCCAGTACTGCACGTCCGGGTAGGGCTCTGCCGCGCGGATGCCGCTTTCGTTGATTTGGTTCATGTTTTTCCAGCGGCTGATGCCCAGCGAGCTGGTAATCACCGGGAAGCCGTGTTCGTGTGCGTATAGTGCGGTGCGTTCAAAGCGCATATCGAAGCATATGGTGCAGCGTTTGCCGCGCTCGGGTTCCCATTCCATGCCTTTGGCGCGGGCAAACCAGTTGTCGGTGTCGTAGTCGCAGTCGATGAAGGGGATGCCGTTTTTTTCGGCGAAGGCGATGTTTTCGTTTTTGCGCAGTTCGTATTCGCGCCGTGGGTGGATGTTCGGGTTGTAGAAGAAGATGGTGTAGTCGATTTCCGAGGCGAGCAGCGCTTCCATCACTTCGCCGGAGCAGGGCGCGCAGCAGGAGTGGAGCAGGACTTTTTTGTGGCCGTCTGGTGGGACGAGTTTGGGGCGTTGGAAGGGTGTGGTCATGACTGTGGACTATTTACAATTCGGAGGATAAGCCCCTCTCCCTCTGGGACTGGGACAGCTCGCGCAGCGAGAGAGGGGGTGAGGTGAGGGCAGCAAACAATTGAAAAATTGGAATTTCGGCTCATCAATAATATCGCTCACCCCCTCCCCAACTGCGGGCTTCGCCCTGCAGGGGAGGGAGATTTTTCAATTGTAAACAGCTCCTAGTGGCTGGTGGCGGCGGGGGTGAGGCGCTGGAAGACGCTGTCCGGGATGGGGCAGGGCTGGTGTTCCTGGAAGAGGTAGGTGCTACCTTTGTATTGCAGGGTGCCGCTACAGTTGTTGGGGTTGCCGCTCGTGGGGGCGGCGGTTGTCGGTGCGCTGCCGACCGGGACTTCTTCGGTTTTTTCGGCGCGGAAAAGTGTGCAGCGGCTGTAGCCTTTGCGTTTTTCGCCATCAACATAGATGTAGCTTTTGCCTTTGGGGCAACGGTAGATGGCCTGTTCGACGACGACGGTTTCGGTTTGCAGCGGCGGTTCGGACGGCGGGCTGAGTTTTTCGACAGGCAGCAGCGCGACGTTGTCGTCACCGTTGGTTTGTGCGTCAGTCGGTACGTCTGCGGCGGCGGTTGTGGCGCTTTCTGCGGCAGGCGCGGCAGCCGCTTCGGTCGCGCTGTCGCCGTGGGCTTCGTTTTGGTTCGCGGCAGCGGTTGTCGCTGCGGCTTCGGCTTCTTTGGCGGCGCTGGCCGCTTGTGCCTGGGCAACGATTTGGGCGGCGGTGTAGGCGTCGATGTTGTCGCCCGTGGGCAGGTTTTCGGCGGGCGTGGCGGCGGGTTTCGCCGCTTTTTTGTCGCCTTTTTTCGTCGCGGGTTCAGCGCTGGCTTGCCCCGCATCGTCAGCGGGTTCCTGGTGGATGCTGCCTGCAGCGGGCGGTTCGGGACGTACCGGCGCTTCTTCGCCGTTGGCGTATTGTGCCTGCGCACTGCCGCCGAGAAGGACGGCGAGCGCGAGCAGGCAGGCGGGGTTAGTCCTGGACACGGCTGAAGATGAGGGTTGCGTTGGTGCCGCCGAAGCCGAAGCTGTTGCTCATCACGGCGTTGAGCGGCTGGTTGCGGTTTTCGCGCAGGATGGGCAATCCGGCAGCGTTTTCGTCGAGGGTTTCAATATGCGCCGAGGCGGTGAGGAAGCCGTTTTGCAGCATCAGCAGTGAGTAGATGGCTTCGTTGGCGCCTGCCGCACCGAGCGCGTGTCCGGTGAGGGATTTGGTGGAGCTGACCGGCGGTACGGTTTTGCCGGCAAATGCCGTTTTGATGGCTTCCAGCTCGCGGGTGTCGCCGACCGGAGTTGAGGTGCCGTGGGCGTTGATGTAGTCCACGTCGCCGCCGTGTTCGGCCAGCGCCATTTGCATACAGCGCACCGCGCCTTCACCGGAGGGTTGCACCATGTCGTAGCCGTCGGAGGTGGCGCCGTAACCAGTGAGTTCGGCGATGATGGTGGCGCCGCGCGCTTTGGCGTGTTCGTATTCTTCGAGGACGAGGATGCTGCCACCGCCGGAGATGACGAAGCCGTCGCGGTTGGCGTCGTAGGCGCGCGAGGCGGTTGCCGGGGTGTCGTTGTAGTTGGTGGAGAGTGCGCCCATTGCGTCAAACATACTGGTCAGCGCCCAGTGCACTTCTTCGCCGCCACCGGCAAAGACGATGTCCTGTTTGCCCATCTGGATGAGTTCGGCGGCGTGGCCGATGCAGTGCGCGCTGGTGGAGCAGGCGGAGCTGATGGAGTAGTTCACACCCTTGATTTGGAAGGGGGTAGCGAGGCAGGCGGAGGTGGTCGATGCCATGGTTTTGGTGACGGCGTAGGGGCCGATGCGTTTGACGCCGCTCGTGCGCAGGGTGTCTGCCGCTTCGACTTGCGCCGAGGGTGTGGCGCCGCCGGTGCCGACGACGATGCCGGTGCGGATGTTGGAGATGTGCTCGGGCAACAGGCGCGCCTGTTCAATCGCTTCTTTCATGGCGATGTAGCAGTAGGCGGCGGCATTGCCCATGAAGCGCAGGATTTTGCGGTCGATGTGCACTTTGGTGTCGATGGTGATGCTGCCTTCGACCTGGGAGCGCAGCCCCATTTCGGCGTACACGGGGTTGTGTTTGATGCCGGATTTGAGTTGTTGCAGCGACGCCAGTACTTCTTTGCAGTTGTTGCCGATACTGGAGACGATGCCCATGCCGGTGACGACGACGCGTTTCATGTTTGGGGGTTCTCCTGGTTACATGGATAGGTGCAGTATTTCATAGCACGTTTTTTCGGTTTCGGGCTTGTCCCGATAGAAGGTGAAGACGGCTTGTTGCCATTTGTCCGGGTTATAGACGACCAGTTTGCCGGTTTCGTCATTTTGAGGTTGTGCCTGGAGTTTGTGGTTTTTCAGGCTGGTTGCCGGGTTAATCGCAGCGATTTCTTCGGTGAGGTATTTGCTGTCTTTGAATGCATCGGTCAGCGCGGTGCTGGCGGTAACGCCTATTTCGATGTGTTGCCAGCCGAAATCCCGCAGGATGTTGTCAAAGTAGCCGTCGAAGATAAATTTGTTCATGCCTGCCGCAGCTTTCCAGACGTAGAGCGGGCTGTAGCTGTTTTGCAAGGCACCCGTCGCTTTTTCGGAAATGAGGTAGGCCTTGAACAGCAGGTCTTGAAAGCCGTCCATGAGATGCCCGGATTTTGCGACCCGGTTGCGGATAATCGTCATGTCGTAATCGCTGGGCAGGGTGATCGCATAACGCATGGCGTGCATGGTCTTGTTCTCTGTTTAGAATTGGTCGGTGCTGGTAAAGAGGCCGACTTTGAGGTCGGTGCCGTGGTAGATGGGGTTGCCATCCACTTCCATGGTGCCGTCGGCGATACCGAGTACCAGTTGGCGCATGATGGTGCGCTTGATGTCGATGCGGTAGGTGACTTTGTGATGGGTGGGCAGCACTTGTCCGGTGAATTTGACTTCGCCGCAGCCGAGCGCGCGGCCGCGTCCGGCACCGCCTTTCCAGGCGAGGAAGAAGCCGACCAGTTGCCACATCGCGTCCAGGCCGAGGCAGCCGGGCATGACCGGGTCGCCCTGGAAGTGGCAGGCGAAGAACCAGAGGTCGGGGTGGATGTCCAGTTCGGCGATGATTTCGCCTTTGCCATATTTGCCGCCGTTGTCGTTGATGCAGACGATGCGGTCCATCATCAGCATATTGGGCAGCGGCAGTTGGGCGTTGCCCGCGCCGAAGATTTCGCCGCGTCCGCAGGCGAGCAGTTCTTCTTTGCTGTAGCTGTTTTGCGGGGTATGCGTGCTGGTCATGGTTGCCTCCTTAGTTCAGCGCTTTTTTGTATTGTTGCAGCAGGGCGCTGTCTTTGCCGTAGATGTCGTCGGCGTTCTGGATGTTGCCGTCCGGGTCGCTCCAGGTGGTCCAGTACACCAGGTAGATTGGGGTCTGTTCGGGGGTGTTGACCCATTGTTCTTTTTCCTGGTTCATTGCTTTTTTGATGCGTTCGGATGACCAGTTGGTGTTTTTGAGGAGGACGTTGGCAAATTCTTCGGGTTTTTGCAGGCGGACGCAGCCGGAGCTCAAGGCGCGGTTGGGGCGGTTAAACAGGCTTTTGCTCGGTGTGTCGTGCAGGTAGATGGCGTGTTTGTTGGGGAAGAGGAATTTGACGCGCCCCAAGGCGTTGCGCGGGCCGGGTTTTTGCCGCAGGCGGTAGCCGGTGGCGCCGGGGGTGCTCCAGTCCACCGCGCTGGGTCGCAGCACGCGCCCGCCAACGACGGCTTCAAAGTTGCCGTCAAAGGCGCCGGGGTTGCTGCGCAGTTTGTTGATTTTGTCTTTTTTCATGATGGTCGGCGGCACGGTCCAGGTCGGGCTCATCACGATGTGGCGCAGTTTGTCGGTGAATGCCGGGGTTTGGCGTTCGGGCTGGCCAACCACGGCTTTGGAGGCGTAGATTTCTTTGTCGCCGCGGTACATTTTGACGTAGTAGGAGGGAATGTTGACGAGGACGTAGCTGTCGCCGATGTCCTGCGGCATCCAGCGCAGCCGTTCCATGTTGATCATCAGCCGGTCGGCGTTGGCGTTGCCGCCGCTGTTTTTCGGGGTACCGTTGAGCAGGTTGCGGGTTTTGCCGCTGACGATGCCGTCCGCCTTGAGGCCGTGGCTTTGCTGGTAGGCGATGACGGCTTCGCTGAGGTCGCCGTCGAAGTAGTTGTTGTCACCATCAGCGGCGGGTACGCCCAGTTTGTCGCGCAGGATGGCGACGGCGGGGTCGTTTGTACCCTGTTGCAGGGTGATTTTGGGCAACGGCTGGCTGTTGGCGGCGGCAGGCGCGGCGGTTTTGTTGCCGCTGAGCGCGTTGTAGCGGTTTTTCAGCGCGAGGTAACGCGGGTTGTTGTTATTGATGCTGCGCACGGCGGTTTCGATGTCGCCAGAGACGATACCGCTCGCGAGCATTTCGCCCAAGGCTTCGTCGCTGACTTTTTCTGCGTTCCATTCGGGCTGGGTTTTGCGCGGGTTGACGAGGCCGTTGGCGAGGTCACCAGCAAGGGTCAGGTAGGCGTCGGAAAGCAGCAGTTCGGCGGCGATGATGTCGCCGTATTCCGCGCCTGCTTGCAGGCTGTTGATGACGGCGTCGTGGTAGCGCGCGGGCGGCAAGGCGTCCTGCGGCGCGTCGGCGATGAGGCGTTGCAGCGGCGCGAAGTTGTCGAGCAGTTTGTTTTCCTGCGTCCAGATGGTCGGGTATTGTTCGTTTTCGTAGAAGAGGCGGACGCGGTCGGGGTTTTTCAGCGGGTACACCTTGCCGTTGAAGGTGACTTCTTTCGGTTCTTGCACCAACGCTTCCACCAGGTCAATGCGGCGGCTGTTGAACGGGCGCATTTCCTGCTGGATGGTCGGCTGGCGTACCGGTGTTTCTTCCGGCGGCAGTGGTTTCAGTATGCCGACCGATTCGGATTCGGCGAGTTCGGCGGCGGCCGCATTGGGGTCAGTTGGCAGATTGTCGGCGATGGTAGGCGGCGCCTCGTCAAACAGCGCCTCATCAACGGGTTCCTGCGCGAAAGCGCTGCCGTTAAGCAGCCACAGGCCGATAATCATGGCGATGCGGTGCCGTAAAAAAGAAGTCATGAACGATTCCTGAAAAAGAGATTACGGGGAGAAAAAACCGCGCTATTTTAACGGTAAACGCGCCGGGCATGGCAAAAAAATTGCCGCGCCGGACGGCGTTCGCGCCGTGTTAGCATACGGCTTTCAGCCCGGAAAAAATCCATGCCGCATACCGTTCCCGATGCCCGCCCCGCACCACTCATGCGCCAACTGGCGGCGATGCTTTACGACAGCTTCCTCCTCGCCGCCTGCTGGATTGGCGTCGGCTTCATCTTCCTCATCATCAGCAAGGGGCAGGCGATTACCGGCGGCGCGCTGCTGCTGGCGCTGCGCCTTGCCCTGCTCGCGGTGTGGATCGGCTTCTACGTCTATTTCTGGAGCAAACAGGGGCAGACGCTCGGTATGCGCGCTTGGCGCCTCGCCGTTACCGACGAAAACGGCCATGCCATCGGCGGCAAACGTGCATTCTTGCGCTGGTGCTGCGCCCTGATTACTTGCGCCCCGGCGGGAATCGGGCTATGGTGGCGCGCGCTCGACAAGGACGGCCGCACCCTCTACGACCGCCTGTCGCGCACACGGCTCTACCTGCTGCCGACCAACCCTTACCCTTCCCCCAAGAAAAAAAGGAAAAAGAAAGATGTTTGAAACCGTCGAAAAACTGCCGGACGACCCGATCCTCAAACTCTCCCAACTCTGCCGCGACGACCCGCGCCCGGAAAAAATCGACGTTGGCGTCGGCATCTTCCAGGACACCAGCGGCGAGACCCCGGTAATGCGCGCCGTCAAAGCCGCAGAGGAGCGCATCTGGCAGCGGCAGACCACGAAAAAATACGTCGGCGTCAATGGCCTCGACACCTTCAACGACTACATGACCGCGCTCATCCTCGGCCAAAGTTACGACGCGAACCGCATTCGCGCCAACCAGGCCGTGGCCGGCACGGGCGCGCTGCGCATCATCGCCGAAGTACTGCGCACCATCGCCCCCGGCAAACGCTTCTGGACGCCCGACCCCACCTGGGGCAACCACCACGCCATCTTTGGCGCCTGCGGCTTTGGCGTGAACAGCTACCCCTACTACGACCGCGAAAAAAGCATCGTCAACGTGGACGCCTTCCTCGCCGCGCTGGAAAAAATGGGGCCGGACGACATCGTGTTGCTGCACGGCTGCTGCCACAACCCCAGCGGCGCCGACCTCACCCCGGCCGACTGGGACAAAGTCGCGGAAATCGCCGCCCGTCGCGGCTTCCTCCCCGTCGTTGACCTCGCTTACCTCGGCTTTGGCGAAGGCATTGAGCCGGACGCCTACGGCGTGCGCAAACTCGCCAGCACCCTGGAAACCCTGTTCATCGCCGCCTCCTGTTCGAAAAACTTCGGCCTCTACCGCGAGCGCGTCGGCATCGTGCTCACCATCGCCAAAGATGCCCGCACCGCCGATGCCCTGCGCAGCCACCTCGCCGTTGCCAGCCGGGCGATGGTCTCCATGCCGCCCGACCACGGCGCCGCCATCGTCGCCGAAATCCTCGGTGACAGCAGCCTCCGCGCCGACTGGGTCAAAGAGCTGGACGAAGTCAGCGCCTACATCCGCCTGCGCCGCCAACAACTGGCCGACGCCCTGAACCGCCACGGTGGCGACTGGAACTTCATCACTCGCTCGCACCGGGGAATGTTCACCCTGCTGCCGCTCGGCAAAGAGCGCGTTGAGCGCCTGCGCAACGACTACGCCGTCTATATGGTCGGCGAAGGCCGCATCAACATCGCCGGCATGAAAAGCGAAAACGACGTGCAGCGCCTCGCTGACGCCGTCAAAGCCGTACTCTGACCCCACCGATTCACCCACAACCATGGAGACAACATGAAAAAACTGCTGATCGCAACCAGCCTCGCCAGCCTGCTCGCCGCCTGTGGTGGCAGCGAAAAAACCCCGCCCGCCGACCCGGCACCGGCACCGCCGGAAATGAGCGCCGAACAACAACAGGCCGCCGAACAGGCACCAGCCGTTGGCGGCGACCAGGATGCGCACGGCTGCCTGCCTTCTGCCGGACAAACCTGGTCGAACCTGCGCAACGAATGCGTACAAATCTTTGACATCGCCGACATCACCCTGCAAGACCCGGCAAACGACACCCTCGCCGTGTACGTCATCCTCTCGGCAGACAAAAAACAGGCCGAAGTCTTCGCCGCCGATCTGCAGGACGGTGTGATCCTGAACAGCAGCAAGGGCGGCTATGCCAGCAAAGACGGCAAAATCCGCCTGACCAAAGGAAAAGGCAAAAACAACTGGAAAATCAAAAAATAACCGTTGAACCCCAACAAAAACGGCTGCCCCGGCAGCCGTTTTTTATCGCCCGTACAACGCCTTCCAGCGCTGGTTTCGGTGACTCAATAAAAAACCAGAAAATTCGCGTCGTCGCCCTCGCCTTCCTGAATAATCATCAGCCAATCCACATCGCCTTTTTCCGCAATATATACATCGCGATGGATGGATTGCTGTATCGGCGAACTGTGGCTGATCGCAACCTTGGCGTGCTCAACCAGCTCGGCGTAGGCTTTCGGCGGCAGGGACTCGGCGGTGTAAGCGATAATGCGGCTGCGCGGACATTTGTTGATTAGCGACAGCACCGTAATCAGCGCCGCGTTGGACTTGAGCAACTGGCCGATACCGCTGAACAAATCCTGCTTCTCGTAAATGGTGGTACTGCGGAGCGTTTTCAGGAAATTTTCCAGACTTTTCATGATGATTCCTTGAATGAGGGATGAGAAAAAGATTTTGCTGATTATACGCCGCTTTTACAGGCGGTTCGGCGAAAAATTTCAGAGAGAACAAGCAACAAGCAGACAAAAAATCTGCCGCTGCTTGCGGCGGACGGCCTGCGGTTCTCCCGGTGAAAATCCGTCGCGTATTTGAAACCGTATAGCTGCAGAACCACCACTGAAAGCAAAAACGCCACGTGACCGTGGCGTTTTTCTTGCCGGTTCAGGCGTGCAAGCCGCCGAATTTACCGCTGTTGAACGCCTGGATTTTTTGTAGGATTTCTCCGCGGGTATTCATTACGAACGGGCCGTAAGCGGCGACGGGTTCGTCAATCGCCACGCCGCTCAAAAGCAGCAGTTTGACGTCTTCTGCGTCTGCGGTGAGGCGGATGCTGTCGCCGTTTTCCGCGAAGGTGGCGAGTTCGCCGGGGTGCAGGGTGTCGCTGTCGTTGAGGCGGGTGTCGCCATGCAGGCCGACCAGCAGCAGGTTGTGGTTTTCCGGCACCGGCAGGGTCATCGTGCCGTGCGCGGGCAGGTTGATTTCCCAGACGTTCAGCTCGCTATGGGTGTGTGCCGCGCCGCTCGTGTCGCCGAGTTTGCCCGCGATGAGGCGGACGCTGCCGTCGTCGCGTTTGACCAGCGGGATGTCCGCCGCGCGCAGGCTTTGGTAGGCGGGCGCGGTGTTTTTCTGCGCGGCGGGCAGGTTCACCCAGAGTTGCACCATTTCAAAGGTGCCGCCCGTTTTGCTAAAGGCTTCGCTGTGAAATTCTTCGTGGACGACACCGCTGCCGGCGGTCATCCATTGCACGTCGCCGGGGGCGATGGTGCCGCCGTTGCCGCTGCTGTCGCGGTGTGCGACTTCGCCTTGCAGGGCGAGGGTGACGGTCTCGAAGCCCGCGTGCGGGTGCGCGCCGACGCCTTTCGCGCGGGGCGTTTCGTTCGGTACGAAGTGTTGCGGCATGGCGTAGTCGAGCATGAGGAAGGGGCTGGAGTGTTTGTCGCCCTGCATATGGCTAAAGAGCGGGGAGACGTGGAAGCCGTCGCCGACCCAGTGGCGGGCGGGGGCGGTATGAATTTGTGTAATGTGGCGTAGCATGGAATGCTCCTTGTTTTTGAACGGGTTAGAGATATTGCATGATGCCGGCGGCCTGGGCGGCGTGCAGTTTGCCAGGTGTCACATCACGCCCTTCGGGGTCAATGACCGTCGCGGTGGCGAGCATGGTATTGACGTTGCCACGGCGCAGGGAGGTGCGTTCGGCGCTTTCATCAGCGGTCAGCGGGCGTTCACGCGCGATGCGGGCGAGGGCGTTAATGCGGTCAAGTTCTTTGGTTTTCATCGTATTCTCCATGGGATGCCTGCTCTCTCAGGCGATGCGCGTATGGTATGCGTGGCACATTTTTGGAACAATACGGATTTTTCAAACAAAAGGTTGCATTGATGGAACGTACTGACTTGAACGATATTGCGCTGTTCGCGGCGACGGTGCAGGCGGGCAATTTGAGCCGCGCGGCGGAATTGCTCGGTGTGCCAAAGTCGCGTCTGAGCCGCCGCCTCACCGCGCTGGAGGAATCGCTCGGCAGCAAATTGATGGACCGCACCCGTAGCGGCGTGCGCCTGAATGCGCTCGGTGAGCGCTTTTACCGCCACGCGCAGATGATGCTGGATTGTGCCGGGCAGGCGGTTGGCAGCGTACGCCAGTGTCTGGATGCGCCGAAGGGCGTGTTGCGCGTGTCGGTATCGGTCGAGGTGCAGCGCGGTTTTCTGGAGCCGCATTTGCCGGATTACTTACGCCGCTTCCCGGAGGTGGCGCTGGAAGTGGTGATGGATAACCGCCGCATCAGCCTGATTCAGGACGGGATTGATGTCGCGCTGCGTATCGGCGCGGCGGCGCTGGATGATGTGGTGGCGCGGCGGCTGACCACGTTCGCCTTTGGCCTCTATGCCAGCGCGGACTGGTTGGCGGCGCAACCGCCGCTGTTGCACCCGGCGGATGTGGCAGGGCAGCCGCTGCTGTTCAAGGCGGACAGCGCGGAGGCGCTGTTGCGGCGCGGGAATGAGCGCTACCCGCTGCGCGCGCCGAAGCGGGTCAGCGCCAATGATGCTTTTTTGCTGGCGCGCCTCGCGGCTTCAGGCGCGGGCATTGCGCTGTTGCCGGATGTGCCCGTGCTGACGGCGGGGCTGGTGCGCGTCCTGCCGGAATGGGCGACGGAGCCGTTGTCGCTCTCCGCGCTTTATTACAAGAATCGCGGACTGGTGCCAACGGTGCGCAGTTTTGTCGATTGGTTGGCGGAGATTGGCAGGGATGGTTGAGGCCGGAACTTATAGTGATACTCACAAAGTTCTATACAAGGCGCGCCACTGAGACAGTATCTGGATACGGCGCGGGTTTCCCTAAAAAATGGCTCCGCCATTTTTTAGGCCCGGTCAGACGGCGCAACACCGTAATGGGGCTTTCGGTGGATGGCTATAAATAGTACCTAAAGCCTCAATACAGTATTGCACCGCCTGGCCGTTTGACTGGCGAGCCGAAAACCGTGAGCACCCGCAGGTCGTTCCGTTCCCGTTTGTCCGGGTTGCCTACCGCTTCAGAGTATGCCGCGCTCAGTAGGCGATTTTCAGGGTTTCTTCGGCACCGCCGGCGATGGCGGGCGAGCGGCTGATGGCGAGTTGTTGTTCGGCGGAGAAGCCGATAGTTTCGCCGTCGTGCAGGGTAATGTTCCCGCTGATGAGGTAGGCGCAGATGCCGGTGAGGGTGCTGTGGATGTCGTTCATGTCGTGCTGGCTGGCGCGGATTTCCATCTCCATTTTGTCGAATTGTGTCATGCCGATGGTGTAGGCGTGGTTGCCGCCCTCATCCGCATAGAGGCCGATGAAGACCCAGACGGGAACGGGCTGCTCGCCCTGGTGCATGGCGTCACAAAAGGTGCGGTAGAAGTCGGGGGCGAAGACGGTGCCGGAGGTGTACACGCCGAGCGCGTTCGCATCCGCCAGGCAACTGCTGATGATTTTGCTGTAGAGCTGCATCAACTCCGCTGCCGTGCTACCGCCGGTCGGCATGACAACGACGAGCAGATGTGCCTGGTGCTGGCGCGTGGTTTCTACCGCTTCCGACCAGTAGTAGTTGTAGGCGGCGGCCTGTTCGGCTTCATGGTTGGGGATGGGCGCGGGCATGAGGCTGACGGCACAGAGGTTGCCTGCAATGTTGAAGGTGAGCATTTCGCCGCCGAGCGGCATGCCGTCGTCGTCAGGAGCGATGCCCCATTCTTGTTGCAGGGTACGGAGGAAGGCGGCGCTGTCGAAGCGGTTTTCTTTGAGGAGGACGAAGCCTTGGGCGTGAGACATGGGGGTTCCTTTGTGGTGGTTAGGCGTTGAGCGCCAGTTGGGCGAAGCGTTGTAGCAGGGCGGTCGCGTGCGGTTGGGCGGCAGGAACGGCGGCGATCAGCGCATCGGCATCGGCGATGTGCGCACGGTTCTGCGCGATGCCCGCGCGCATGCCTTCTTGGGCAAATTCGGGGTGGAATTGGACGCCCCAGGCGTTTTTGCCGAGGCGGTAGGCGTGGTGCGGGTCGTGCGCGTTGGCAACCAGCGGCACCGCGCCGGGCGGCAGCTGCAAGACGCTTTCGCTGTGCCAGGCATTGGCGCTAAAGGTTGCGGGTAGCGGTGCAAAGAGCGGGTCGTCGTCGCAGGCGGGCAGGCGGTTCAGGGTGATGTTGCCGATTTCCGCACCGTTGGGGTTCGCGCCTACTGTGCCGCCGAAGGCGTCGGCAAGCAGTTGGTGGCCGTAGCAGATGGCGAAAACGGGCAGTTCGCGCGCGACCGCTTCTTGTAGCCACGGGCGCAGTGCTTCGCTCCAGGGCAGGCGTTCGCCCACCATGTGCACCGAGCCGGTGAGGATGACGCCGCGGCAGTCCGCGTGCGTGGGCGGTGCTTCGCCCCCGATGATGTCGATACTGCGGGTCGCGGTAGTGAGGTTTTGGGCGATCCAGTCTTCGTAACCGCCAAGGCGGGCGCAGGTTTCGGCGCTGGGCGCGCCGAGGCGGAGGATGGTGATGGGCATGGGTTTTGTGGGTGGTGCGATGAAACGGATGGTTAAAAGTAAGCGGTATCAGGATGGCTGCAAGTAACCCCACCCCAGCCCTCCCCCACAGGGGGAGGGAGCCTGTCGGTGTATGGTCAGCCCGCCTGCGGCAGCGGGTAGTTTTCGCCGTAATCGATTTCGATGGCGCTGTCACGGTCGAGTTCGGTCCAGCACCAGCTTTGCGGCGCGTTTTGCAGGGCGAGGCAGAGTTTGTTGTTGAGGTCATGCCCGGATTTGTGGCCTTCGTAGTGACCGATGAGCGGCGCGCCGAGCAGGTAGAGGTCGCCGACGGCATCAAGCAGTTTGTGGCGTACAAATTCGTCGTCAAAGCGCAGCCCCTGTTCGTTAAGGACGCGGTAGTCGTCAACGACGATGGCGTTGTCCAGTCCGCCGCCGAGTGTCAGGCCGTGGCTTTGCAGGTATTCGATGTCGCGCAGAAAGCCGAAGGTGCGGGCGCGGCTGATGTCGCGGATGTAGCGGCGGCTGGAGAAGTCAAGCCGGGTCTGGTTGTTGCGGTGGCGAAAGACGGGATGGTCAAATTCGATGGAGAAATCGAAGCGGCAGCCGGCAAAGGGCGAGAGGCGCGCCCATTTGTCGCCTTCGCGCACTTCTACCGGTTCCAATATCTGGATGAAGCGCTTGGCGGCGTCCTGTTCGCGGATGCCCGCCTGTTGCAGCAGGTAAACGAAGGGCGCGGCGCTGCCGTCCATGATGGGGACTTCCGGCGCGGTCAGCTCGATGATGAGGTTGTCGATGCCAACGCCGGCGAGTGCCGACATCAGGTGTTCGATGGTGGCGACGCGCACGCCATGTTCGTCCACGAGCGCGGTGCAGAGCTGGGTGTCGCGCACGAGGGCAGCGCGTGCCGGGATTTCTACGGGCGGGTCAAGGTCGCTGCGGCGGAAGGTAATGCCGCTGTCAGCGGGGGCGGGCAGGAGGCGGATGTCCACCCGTCTGCCACTGTGGACGCCAATGCCGGAGCCGGCAATGGCGTCACGGATGCTGCGCTGTCTGGCCATGCGCGTTTAGCGGGTGCGTTTGCGCAGCAGGCTGGAGAGGCTGAAGCCGCCGCTGTTGTCGCTGTCGGTGTAGTCGTCGCGGTAAGGATCGCGTTCTTCGGCCGGGTTGCGCGACGGGGCGAGCGGCTCGCTGCTGGCGGTGGCGCGAATGCCGAAGAGTTCGTTGGCGTTGGTGTAGCCGCTGCTGCCGCCGAAGAGGCCGCTGTCATCGCTGCCTTCGATGCCGGTGGCAACGACGGTGACGCGCAGGGTGTCGCCCATGTTGTCGTCAATGATGAGGCCGATTTTGAGGTTGACCTGTTCGGGGTCGATGATGTCGTAGATGACGTTGCAGGCGGTCTGGTATTCGGTGGTCTTGATGTCCGAGCTGGCGCTGACGTTGACCAGCAGGCCGCGTGCCGAGGCGAGTTCGATGTTTTCCAAAAGCGGCGAGGAGATGGCTTTTTCGGTGGCGGCGCGGGCGCGGTCTTCACCTTTGGCTTCGCCGGAGCCCATCATCGCGATGCCGCGTTCGCTCATGATGGTTTTGACGTCTTCGAGGTCGGTGTTGATGACGCCCAGTTTCTGGATGATGGTGGCGATGCTGTACACCGCGTCGCGCAGGACGTTATCAACGGTTTTGAAGGAGCCGATGAGGGTCGCGTCTTCGCCCATGACGGCGGAGATGCGGTCGTTGGGGATGATGACGAGGCAATCGACTTCGCTTTTCAGCACTTCCAGCCCAGCTTCGGCCTTGCGCATCCGTGGCATTCCTTCAAAGGTAAACGGCTTGGTGACGATGGCGACGGTGAGGATGCCCATGTCGCGCGCGACGTTGGCGATGACCGGAGCGGCGCCGGTGCCGGTGCCACCACCCATGCCGGCGGCGATGAAGACCATGTCGGCGCCGTTCAGCACGTCGCGGATTTTGTCGCGGTCTTCTTCGGCGGCGGCGCGTCCGACTTCCGGCTTGGAGCCGGCGCCCATGCCGCGCGTGGTTTTGACGCCGAGTTGCAGTTTGTTCTGGATGGGGTTTTCCTGCAATACCTGTTTGTCGGTATTGGCCACAATCAGTTCTACGCCGTGCAGGTCAAAGTCCATCATTTGTTTCAGCGCGTTGCATCCGCCGCCACCGATGCCGATGACTTTGATCATGACGGGGGATGTGTTGTCGGTCTCGTCCATCTGGATTGTAAAAGCCATGTGTTTACCTCTTGTGTGTCATTTCGCCGTTATAAATAACGCTTTAGGAAATTTCTGATGCCCGGGATTATACCGTCTTTTTCTTCTCTCGCCCAAAGGTAATCCTCGACGGGATACTGGTGCATATAGAGCAGTCCGAGGGTTGTGGTCATGCCGGCATCGTTTTGCAGATATTCGTCCAGGCCGGGAATTGGCGGCGGGATGAATACGCGCACCGGGCAGTTGAAAAATTCGCCCGCCATTTCGGCAAGTCCCGGCATTTGTGCCGCGCCGCCGGTAAAGACGATGCCGCCATCAAGCATTTTTCGCAATCCGGCGCGTTGCAATTCTTTGCCAATGCTGGCAAAGATTTTTTGGTAACTGGCGGCGATTTGTTCGACCAGGTCATTGCTGGCGATGTAGCGGTCGGGCAGGTGGCCGGTGCTGGGCAGGGAGATGCGGGTGTGATGGTAGTATTTGCTGTAGAGCGCGCCGTAGCTGCGTTTGAGCATTTCCGCAGTCTGGCGCGGCACGCGCAGGGTGGTGGCGAGGGTGCTCGATACTTGTTCGCCGCCCACGGGCAGGGAGGCGGCGTGTACCGGCTGGTTGTGCCACCACAGCATGATGTCCGCCGTGCCCGCGCCGAGGTCAACGGTGCAGATGCCGAGGTCGCGTTCTTCAGGGCTGCTGGCGGCATAGCCGGAGGCGAGTCCGGCGTAGATGACGCCTTCGATTTCCATGCCTGCGTTGCGTACGCACTGGCAGAGGTTGGTGACGAGCGAGCGGCGCGCGCTGATGATGTGCGCCCGCGCTTCGAGTTCGTCGGCGACCATGCCGCGCGGGTCAACGATGTCGGGGCGGCCATCGACGAGGAATTGTTGTTTCAGGACGTGCAGGGTGTGCAGCGCTTCGCGTCTGGCCGGATGGCGCGCGCGCAGCATGGCGCGGGAGATGTCGCTTTCGCTGACGCGGCGGTTGCGCACGGGGGTGCGGCCGTCGCTGTTGACGCCGAGGATGTGTTCGCCGCCGATGCTGAGCACCATGCTGTTTATTTTGAATTCGGATTCTTGTTCGGCGACTTCCCGCGCCTGGTCAATGGCGGTGGTGATGGCCGGGATGTTGGTGACGATGCCCGCTTTCAGGGTACCCGCATTGGAAACCCCGCAGCCGAGGATTTCAAAGGCGCTGTCTTGGTTGCCGATTTTGGCGACGGTAAGGCGGGTGCGCGAGCTGCCGACGTCAAGGGCGACTTTCAGGATTTCTTTCATTTTTTGGCTGTTCCGGGTTCTTTTTCTTTGGGGGCAGGTTTGCTGGCGCTTGCAGGCTTCGCCGCTGTTTTTTCTTTGGTTTCTTTAGGCGCTGTTTTGGCGGCGGGTGCCGGTTTGGCAGCGGTTTTTTCTTTGCTCTCTTTGGCGGGCGTTTTTTCGGCAGGCGTCGTTTTGGCCACAGTTTTTTCTTTGTTCTCTTTGGCGGGCGTTTTTTCTGCAGGCGCCGTTTTGGGGGTGGTTTTTTCTTTGCCTTCTTTGGCAGGCGTTTTTTCGGCAGGTGCCGTTTTCACGGTGGTTTTTTCTTTATTCTCTTTGGCCGGTGCTTTTTCTGCCGCAGCCGGTTTGGCGGCGGTTTTTTCTTTGTTTTCTTTGGCGGGTGTTTTTTCTGTAGCGGCGGGTTTTTCTTTGCCTTCTTTGGCCGCCGGTTTTTCCGCAGGCGCCGTTTTGGCGACGGCTTTTTCTTTGGTTTCTTTGGGCGGCGTTTTTTCCGTGGTTGCCGGTTTTTCTTTGGCTGGGGTTTTGTCTGCCACGGCAGGTTTCGTCGCCGTTTTGTTGTCTTTGGCGACGGGTTTGTTTTTGGCGACCGCTTTTGCTGCCGCCTTGACCGGCGCTTTTTCTGCCGCAGGGGCTTCCGCCGTTTCGTTTCTGATCATGGTCACGTTGGGCTGGCCGCCGCTGCGTGCGGTGTTTTTTTCGGCGGTGACGGGTTTGACTCCCGGTTTCCAGCGCACCGAGAAGCCGTCGTGGTAGCGCAGGTCAATCGCGTCAATGTAGCGCTGGTAGGGTTCGATGACTTTGGCGTTGACGACTGCCAGTTTTTTCAGGCGCTCGTTCAATTGGTCGCGACCGAGGATGACGTCCAGCCCGTTGTCGAGCCGGGCGTGCCAGATGAGGCGCTGATCCAGCAGCAGTTCTTTGATTTCAAGGTGTTGTGATGCCAACCACGGTGCGATGAGCTGGTAGTACTGCAAGACTTGTTTTTCGTAGCCGTCCGGCCCGTGCAGGGTAAACAGTTGGCGCAGTTTGTCGTTGTCCGGGATGGAGAAGGGTTCGCCCGCCGCATCAAGGTAGGCGCTCCCGCCCCAGCGCACCACCGGCACCCGCTCTTCCAGTTCGACTTCGACCGCATCCGGCCAGCGTTTATAGACGCTCGCCTTGGCAATCCAGTCCAGCCGCTGCATTTCGTCGGCGAGCAGGGCGACGTCCATGTGCATCAGGTCGCGCTGGTGGTGGTTGCGGATGATTTCGCTGACTTCGCCCATGTCGCCGTAGCGCAGCGGCTCGCGGATGATGACCCGTTTCAGCGGAAAGAGGTTCTGTTGCAGCACGCGCTGGTAGATGTTGTAAGCGGTGACGGCGATGGCGATCAGCAGCCCGGCGATCAGCACGCACTCGAACGCGAGGCGCACCATCTGCCAGGTGGTGCGGCGTTCGCGTGGCACGCTGACCGAGGAACGGTGCAGCCAGGGGTTGTTCGGCGGGCTGGCCATGCGCTTCTCAACGGGTTTGCGCGAGGATTTCCAGCACGAGCGCGGCGAAATCCATGCCGTCGGTGCGTGCCGCCAGCGGCACTAGCGAGTGCGAGGTCATCCCCGGCACCATGTTGATTTCCAAGAGCCACGGGCGGTTGTCGCCATCCAGGATGAAATCGACCCGCGCCCAGCCTTTGGCGCCGATGACGTCAAAGGCACGGCGGGTGAGCTCGCGGATTTTGCCGTCCAGCGCCGCGTCAATGGGCGGCGGGCAGAGGTAGCGCGTGTCTTCGGCGAGGTATTTGGCGTCGTAATCGTAGAAGAGGTGCGCCGCGCTCGCCGTCACTTCGATGCCGGACAGCACCCGCCCGCCGACCACAGGGTAGGTCAGTTCGCGTCCGGCCACCCACGGCTCTGCCATCACTTTTTCGCGGATACCGCCCGCTTTTTGGTAGGCGGCGACCAGCTCCGCCTGGTTCGTCACGCGGCTGACGCCGACGCTGGAGCCTTCCAGCGCCGGTTTGATGGCGAACTGGCGCGCGCCGAGGGTCAAGACCAGTTCGTCGTAGGTGGTGGCGACGTCGATGACCACGTCCGGTTGTACCGGCAGGCCGGATGCCTGCCAGACGCGCTTGGTCAGCACTTTGTCCATCGCCAGCGCGCAGGCAAGCACGCCGGAGCCGGTGTAGGGGATGCCCTGCCAGTCGAGAATCGCCTGTACTTGTCCGTCTTCGCCGCCCCTGCCGTGCAGGACGATGAAGGCGCGGGCGTAACCTTGCGCTTTCAGGTTAAAGAGCGCCTGATGGTCGCGCGTGTCGAGCAGGTGCGCGTCCACGCCGCTCGTGACCAATGCTTCGTGTACCGCCGCGCCGCTTGCCAGCGATACTTCGCGTTCGGATGAGGTGCCGCCGTAGAGCACGGCGACTTTGCCATATTCGTTATTCATGGATGCCATGCTCCGTTGCCATGTCTTTGGCGACGCGGCCAATGTCGCCCGCGCCGAAGTAAATCACCACGTCGCCATCGGCGAGGAGGTTGTCGTAGAGCTGCTGGTTAATCGCCGCCTTGTCGGCAATCAGCACCGGTTCCACCTTGCCGTGCGCACGGATGGCACGCGCCAGCGCCCGCGAATCCGCCCCGGCTATCGGCGCTTCGCCCGCGCTGTAAACGTCGGTCAAAACCAGCGCCTCACAGTTGGACAGCACTTCGGCGAAATCGTCGAGGCAGTCACGGGTACGGGTGTAGCGGTGCGGCTGGAACACGGCGAAGATGCGCCGCCCGGCGAAGCCTTCCGCTGCCGCCTGCAATACCGCGCGGATTTCGTTGGGGTGATGGCCGTAGTCTTCAAACACTTCGGCGCGGCCGTGTTCGTGCTCAATGATGCCGTGATGGGTGAAGCGGCGGCCAACGCCCTTGAACTGCGCCAGTCCGGCGGTGATTTCGGCGCGGGTCAGCCCCAGCTCGCTGGTGATGATGAAGGCGGCGAGTGCGTTCAGCACGTTGTGCTTGCCCGGCATACTGAGCGCCAGCGGCAAGGTCTCGCCGCTTTGTTTGTCCACCACGTCAAAGTGCATTTCCAGCCCGACCTGGCGCACGTTCACCGCGCGCACGTCCGCCGCCTCGGAAAAGCCGTAGGTGCGCACCGGGCGGCCGACGTCACCGAGAATGGACTGCACGCCTTCGTCGTCGATGCACAACACCGCCAGCCCGTAGAAGGGCAGGTTGTGGAGGAAGCGGACAAAGCCCTGCTTGAGATTATCGAAGCTGCCGCCGTAGTTTTCGAGGTGGTCAGCGTCAATATTGGTGACAACCGACATCATCGGCTGCAAATGGAGGAAGGAGGCGTCGGATTCGTCCGCTTCCGCCACCAGATATTGCCCGTCGCCGAGGCGGGCATTGCTGCCTGCGGCGGTGAGCACGCCGCCGATGACAAAGGTCGGGTCGAGTCCGGCATCGGCGAGAATCGAGGCAATCAGGCTGGTGGTCGTCGTTTTGCCATGCGTACCGGCGACGGCGATGCCGAAACGGAAGCGCATCAGCTCCGCCAGCATTTCCGCGCGGCGGATGACCGGAATGCCGAGCTCTCGCGCGCGCAACACTTCCGGGTTGGCCGGGTCAATCGCCGACGAGGTGACGACGACAGAGGCATCTTTCACATTCTCCGCCGCGTGACCGAAAAACAGCTTCGCCCCCTTGGCGGCGAGGCGGTCGGTATTGGCGGACGGTTTCAGGTCGGAACCGCTCACCGTATAGCCCAGCGTAATCAGCACTTCGGCAATCGCGCTCATGCCGACGCCGCCGATACCGACGAAAAAGACATTGCGCACCCGCCGCATCTGACGGCGTTCGATGCGGCCAAAATGAAGGTCTGCACTCATAGTAAGGTCTCAATTTCCTGGATAATTTTGGCGAGCGCCTGCGCGTGTGAGAGGCTGCGGGCGCGATCCGCCTGTTTGAGCAAGAGGCCGCGCTCATGCTGCGCGGCGATGATTTCGGCGAGGCGCTGTGGCGTCAAACCCGCCTGTTGCACCACCGTCGCCGCGCCCGCATCAACCAGCGCCTGCGCGTTTGCCGTCTGATGGTCATCGACGGCATAGGGGAACGGCACGAACAGCGCGGCCAAGCCAACGGTGGCCACTTCGGCGACGGTCAGCGCGCCGGAGCGGGCAATCACCCAGTCGGCGTGCGCATAGGCGGCCGCCATGTCTTCAATAAAGGGGACGACTTCGGCGCTAACACCCGCCTGCGCATAAGCGGCGCGGGTCTCATTCAGCCAGCGTTCGCCGACCTGATGTACTACCTGTGGCCGCGTATCTTCCGGCAACAGCGCCAGCGCCTGCGGCACGAGTTCGTTCAGCGCCTTTGCCCCCTGCGAACCGCCGAGGACGAGCAGGCGGATGGCATCCAGCCGCCCCAAAAAACGCTGCGCCGGGGCGGGCACGGCGGCGATGTCGGCGCGTACCGGATTGCCGGTGACAACGTACTCGCCCTCGCTTAATCCCATTTTGGCGGCGGCACGACTGTCGGCGAGCAGGACGCGGCGGGCGTGTTTTGCCAGCTTGCGGTTGGTGAGGCCTGTGACCGCATTCTGCTCATGAATGACCAGCGGAATCCCGGTACGCGCCGCCATCAGCCCGCCCGGCCCGGCGGCAAAACCGCCCATGCCGATAACCACGTCCGGCTTGACCGCGCGCAGCACCGCTTTTGCCTTCCATAGCGCGCGCGCCAGCATGAACGGCGCCTTGAGCCAGCCAATGAGCCCCTTGCCGCGCAAGCCCTTGACGGCGATGTCGTGGAAGGCGTAGCCCGCTTCCGGCACTTTTTTGCCTTCAAAGCCGGCGGCGTTGCCGAGCCAGTGTACCGTCGCACCCGCCTCCGTTGCCGCGCGTGCCACCGCCAGCGCCGGATAGACGTGTCCGCCGGTACCGCCTGCCATCATCAAAACTGTTTTGCCTTGTAGTTTGCTCATGGTGCATTCCTTTATTTGATAATTCCTTCCCGTTTCGCCAGATAGCGGCTTTCTGCATCAATGCGGGCGAGGATGCCGAGCGAGATGCAGACAATCACCACCGAGCTGCCGCCGTAGCTGACCAGCGGCAGGGTCAGCCCTTTGGTCGGCAGGGTGCCGGTGGTGACGCCGATATTGACCAGCGCCTGAATGGCGATGATGAGGCCGATGCCATAGGCAACCAGGCTGGCGAAGCGGCGACGGACACGGTCGGCGAGGTAGCCGATGTGAAAGGCGCGCCACACCAGCAGCACAAACAGCGCCATCACCACCAGCGCGCCGAAGAGGCCAAATTCTTCGGCGATGATGGCAAAGATGAAGTCGGTATGCGCCTCCGGCAGGTAGTCGTGCTTCTGCACGCTTTGCCCCAGGCCGCTGCCAAAGAGGCCGCCGCTGCCGACGGCGATGAGCGAGTTCACCAGCTGGTAGCCTTCGTCAAACTGGTGCGACCACGGGTCAAGGAAGGTCAGCAGCCGCTTGACGCGGTACGGCGCGGCGACGAGCACGCCCGCCATCAGCGCCGCGACCACGGCGAAGAAGATGCCAAAGCGCCACAGGTTTACCCCCGCCATGAACATCATGCCGAGGACGGTGGCCACCATCACCATCGTCGTGCCGAAATCCGGCTGGAGCACCAGTACGACCGCGAAAAGGCCAGTGATAATCAACAGTTGCACCATCGGCCACCACTGCTGGTCCAGCTTGGCGGTGTTGCGAAAGAGGAAGGCGGCGGCGTAGAGGGTCATCGCCAGTTTGACCATTTCGCCCACTTGCAGGTTGATGAAGGGCAGGTTGAGCCAGCGGCGCGCGCCATTGACGGAAACACCGACTCCCGGCACGCAGATAATCAGCAGCAGGATGAAGGAGAACGCCAGCAGCCAGCCGGAGATTTGGTAGAGCTGGTGCGTCGGCATATTGAAGATGACCCAGCCGCCGAACAGGCCGATGACGTAATAAGCCCCCTGGCGGAAGGTGTAGTGATAGGGGTCGCTGTTATGCCCGACCGCCTCGCTCATGGAAGCCGAAGTCACCATCACCATGCCGATGGCAATCAGCGCCAGCCAGGCAAAGAGCAGCCAAATGTCGGGAAATTCCAGCCCCTGCCAGCGGTTGTCCGCCTGTTTCTGGCTGTGGTGAAAGGCGTCAATGTGCTGCGCCGCAATCAGTTTTTGTCGCGGCGCAGGCAGTAGTTGCCCCGTTTTCAGCGGCATAAGCCCGTCACCTCGTAGGCGAAATCGTTGCCGCGCGCGTCGTAGCCGCTGTACTGGTCAAAGCTGGCGGTGGCGGGCGCGAGCAGCACGCTGTCGCCCGGCTGCGCCAGTTCGCGGGCGCGCGCCACGGCTTTCGCCATCGTGCCACAATCTTCAAAGGCAATACCGGCGGCGGTGAAGGCGGCGGCCATGTCGCGGTTATCGACGCCAATCAGCAGCACGCCGCGCAAGTTGGCCGTCTGTAATTCGCGCGCGAGCAGCGAGAAATCCTGGTTTTTGCCGACCCCGCCCGCTATCAGCACCACCGCGCCGTCAATCCCGGCCAAGGCGGCTGCGGCAGCGCCGATGTTGGTCGCCTTGGAATCGTCGTACCAGCGCACCCCGCCTTCTTCGGAAACAAGCTGCATCCGGTGCGGCAGTCCGGCGAAGGTTTCCAGCGCGGCCAGCACTTGCTGCGGCGCGACGCCGTAGGCTTCGAGCATGAGCAGGGTGCAGAGGACGTTGGCGTGGTTGTGCGCGCCGCCGAGGCGGAGGCGGTTCACGTCCAGCACCGCGTGGCCGTGCAGCCAGATTTTGCCGCCTTCGACGCGGTTGGGCAGGGTGGCGGAGCTGCCGTAGTAAATGATGTTCTGACCGTCCTCGGCCATCGCCACGCAGGCTTCGTCGTCGCCGTTCAGAATGCAGATGCTGGACTGGCGCACCAGATTGGCCTTGGCGGCGGCGTAGGCGGCGAAATCGTCGTAGCGGTCGAGATGGTCGGGGGTGACGTTCAAGACGGCGGCGACGCGCGGATAGAGCGTCGGGCAGAGCTCAAGCTGGTAGCTGGAGAGTTCGATGACGTAGCAGTCGGCGTCTTCGCCGTCAAAGAGGGCGTCCAGCACCGGGCGGCCAATGTTGCCGCAGAGCTTCGCCTTGTAACCAGCGTGGTTGAGCGCGGCGGCGAGCAGGGTGACGACGGTGGATTTGCCGTTGCTGCCGGTGACGGCCAGCACCGGCTTGTCATTCAAGCGGGCGAACAGCTCCACATCGTTGATTTGCAAGGCGTAGCTGTTGGCAAAGGCGGCGCGGCGGCGATCCACGCCGGGGCTGACCACCAGCGTGCCCGCACCGGCGAACGCCTGCGGGTCGTCAAAATTGCGCTTTTCGATGCGGCGCTCGTCGAGGCGCTCATCGAGGCCGATGGCGTCGTAGCCCGCCTCGCGCAGCAGGTCAAGCGCGACATGGCCGGAAGCGCCCATGCCGATAACGTAAACGGGTTCGGCGAGCGCAAGCGCCCGCAATTTGCTGGTCAGCGTATCCATAGTGTTCCCTCAGCGGAGTTTCAGGGTAGAGAGTCCGATCAGCACCAAAATCACGGTGATTATCCAGAAGCGGATGGTCACGCGCGATTCCGGCCAGCCGGAGAGTTCAAAGTGGTGGTGCAGCGGCGCCATGCGGAAGACCCGCTTGCCGCGCGTTTTGTAAGAGACGACCTGAATCATCACGGAAAGCGCTTCGGCGACAAAAATACCGCTCATCAGCGCAAAAACCAGTTCCTGACGGATGGCGACGGCGACGGTGGCGAGCGCCGCGCCGAGCGAGAGCGCGCCGACATCGCCCATAAACACCAGCGCCGGGTGGGCGTTGTACCAGAGAAAACCCAGCCCCGCCCCGGCAATCGCCGCGCAAAACACCGCCATTTCGCCCACGCCGGGCAACACCGGCTGGTGCAGGTAGCTCGCATAATTGGGGCTGCCGGAAATATAGGCGAACACCGCGAGCCCGCCCGCGACGAGAACGACGGGCATGATGGCAAGGCCGTCAAGGCCGTCGGTGAGATTGACCGCGTTGCTCGCCCCGGTCAGGACAAAATAGACAAACGGCAGGAACAGCCAGCCCATCTGCCATGACAGGTTCTTGAAAAACGGCACATAAAGCGTCGTTTCCACCGGCGAAGCGGCGCTCACATAAAGCCAGATGCAGGTAAAGAGCGAGACGAGCGACAGCAGCGCGTATTTGTGCTTGGCGCGCAGCCCCTGCGGGTCTTTCAGAATCAGCTTGCGGTAATCGTCAATCCAGCCGACCACACCGAAACCGAGCATGACGAACAGCGCAATCCAGGTGTATTTGACGCGCAAATCCGCCCAGAGGAGCATGGCGGTGCAGACGCTCAAAATGATGAGCGCGCCGCCCATCGTCGGCGTCCCCGCCTTTTTCAGATGCGTCTGCGGGCCGTCATCGCGCACGTACTGCCCCATTTGCAGGCGGCGCAGCAGCGCAATCATCCGCCCGCCAAAGCCGATGGACAAGAGAAGCGCGGTCAGCGCGCCGAAAATGACGCGCGAGGTGAGATAGGTAAAGGCGTTGAGCGGGGTGAAATAGCTGCTGAACCAGTCGGCGAGGAGGTAGAGCATGGGGTGGATTCCTTTGGGTTGGGCGTGGTGAGTTGGGGATAGTTTAGGACATTGCGTGGCAGGTTGCGCCTTTTACATACAGGATGGCGGGAAAGGTGTTTATCAATAATTTTTATCCGCTTCTTCCATAAAGAGCATTTTCGGTAAAAGCAGCCAGATTGTCAGAGAACCCGTGAAACCCGTCTCCATGACCGGGTGGAGCAGGATCGCCCCCAAACGTCATATTTTTTGGCACATTTTTATGACGTTTCTATATTAGTATCGTGCTCACCTCGCATTTGTCAAGAAATGTTTGCAATTCGGGCGGATGCTGTATTTTTTCCGCCTCGAAGAAGTACAGGGAGAGTTTGGCATTGGCACCTTGTGCGGTCACCGGTCGGCGGTAATGGATTTGTTTGCTGCCTGCGGGAATGTTGCTGCGCCGTTTGTGAATGGCTGATTGCACGATTTGCGCGGCCTTGCGCATGTCGTCAAAGCTCATCGTCCCTTCTTTGGCAAACAGGCCGGCATCGCGGGCGTAATCGGCGAAGGTTTTGGGCGAGACCACGGCGAGGCATTTGCGGTTTTCGTATTCCAGGACAAAGGCCGGTTGGCCGCTGCGGTTGACGATAATGTTTTTGGCGGCGATTTTTTGCCAGAGCCAGGCGAAGAAGCCGTCCACGATGCTTTGCGGGTCGCGGTCCGGCGGCGGTTTGTGGGCGGGCGTGTCTGCGGGTACAGGCATGGCCGCATCTGCCACAGGAAGGACGGGCGGGGGCGTCATTTCATCCGCCACGGCTGGCACAGGTAACGCGACCCCCGGCGGGTCAGCGAACGGGTCATCCGGCAGCGCATCTATTGCTGCCGCCAGTTGCAGCTCCGGCGGCAGGCCATCCTGCGCCAGTGCATGGCCTCCTGTGACGTCCTGTTGCAGGATTTCCACGATCGGCGCTACCGCTTCCTGTGCCAGTACGGCTGCTTCCTGCGTACCCTGCGGCAGTACGGGCGCTGTCGCTTCCTGTTGCAGGGCAGGCGTGGGCACGGGCTGTTGCAGGGGTTGTGCTGCCGCTGCTGCGGTTGCAGGGGGATTGTCCGGGGCGCTGGCTGTTGCAGCTTTGCCGCCTTCGCTGACGCTGCCGCTCATTTTCGCGGGCAGGCTTGCCACAGTGAACAGTTTGCGGCTGTCGATTTTCAGGGTGGTGAAGTCCTGCTCGAAGTTGGCGTGCGGGATGGAGACATGGATGGTGAAAACGGCTTGTCCGTTTGCCGTCGCTTCAATCAGCCCGTGCTGTTGCAGTTCGTCGAAGATGCGGGTGTTGTCGGCGGGGACGTCGGTCGCGCCCAGCGACTGCATTTTTTCGCGCAGTTTTTCCGCGATGGTTTTGGCGACCGCATAGACGTAGCGCTGGTCGTCGGAGAGGTAGAGCACGGCACCGGGGCGGTTTGCCGCCAGTTTGCGTTCTTCGATCAGCAGGCGGAATGCTTTCAGCAGGCGCTCGCCGAAGTTTTCGATGTCGGCACCGGCGAACTGGCGCGGCCGTCCGGTTTGTGTGGCAATGCGCAGGTCGGCGGCGACCGACATCTGGTCGGCCGTGCTGACAATGGCGCCGATGCTGCCCCAGGATGCCCTGTCCGCGCTGACGTAGCCGAGTACTTCGCTGAAGATGTCCAGGTCGCGCGTCAGGTAATCGAGGCTGATGCTGTCCAGCAGCTGCGGCAGGAAGAGCAGGCCGAGGCGTTCGTGCAGTTGGTAATGCGCGGTCGGGCGGAATTTGAGGGTGTAGTGTTTGCAGCCCTGTTGCAGCAGGGTGCCGGCGGCGGGGTTCCTGATTTTGTCCTGCGCCGCGTCAATGTACCAGGCCATCGTCAGCGCCTTGCCGATGTCGTGCAGGAGCGCGGCGACAAAGACGGCGTAGGTCCAGAGGTTTTTTTGCGCCTCAATCACCTCCGGCTCGGAGGCCAGCGGCAGCGTGTATTTTTGCCGCTCGTTGATGGCGTATTCGATCACGCTCAGGGTGTGGACGATGAGGCCGCCGGGATAGGCGTGGTGGTGCGCCTGCGAGGCAGGCAGCAGTTGCACCGTTTCGCAGTATTTGGCGATGGGCTTGCCGTACATCGCTTCGAAGCGCTGCGGGTCGATGGCGACCTTGCGCCGGATGCCACGCAGGCGGTTATGCAGGCTGAGGCGGGTGTAGAGCGCTTCGGCAGCCAGCACCGGAAAGACGCTGGCCGCATCCGCATCCGCAGCCGCCGCCGGGGCGGACGCGCCGCCCTGGAACAGTTTGCGCAGCAGGCCGCTGCCCATCATCCGCGCAACTCCAGCCAGCTGATAATGACCTCGCTCGGTGGATACGGCACTTCCGAGATCTGAAAAGCCGGTTGTCGCACCCGTGCGGCGAAGGCGGTAAACGGCTCGTCCAGCGCATTCCACAGGCGGGTGGGGCGCATCTTGTCAAACACCTGGATTTTGAAGCAGAACAGGTTGCAGACGAAGCGGGTGAAGGCACGCTCGTATTTGCCGAGGTTGGCGTTGAGCAGCATGGTGTCGGCGTTTTCAAAAAACGCCGCGATTTGTGCCGCAGGCAGCTCATCTGCGCTGGTATGGGTCAGTTGCAAAAACGCCGGGTCGGAGAAGATTTCATCGAGTTGCCGGATGTGCCAGGCGTAACGTTGCCGCAGGATTTCGACAGGATGGGATTGCACCGTAGCGGGTGTGGTCATTTCCTTTAATCCTTTCTTTTACCATTAAAAAACCATTCGCCCTTGAACCTTTTCCCCTTGAAAACGCGCCCCATGTGGCGCGTTTTTCCTTTCGGGGCAGGCCCCTTGGCCCTTTTCATCCTTTGTCCTTTTACCTTTTTTTCTCCCGTGCGCCAGCGGAATACGGGACAAATGCCCGCGCAAAAGCTCCCGTATCCCGGCGGATTATGACGCAGGGCGTTTTAACGTTGCAGCAACCCCCGGACAGAAAGGACTCCCGTATATGCAACGTACCCGACGACGCTACCGGCTGCTCACCGCCACACTGATGCTGCTGGCTGCCTCTGCCGCAGCCGCGCCGCAGGGCGAGTATTACGGTAGTGGTTACACCATCATCAGCCAGGAGCACGGCAACGATGATTTGCAGGCAACCGTGTACCGCCAGCTCACGCCGGGGACAGTCGGGCAGGCGCTGCCGCAGTTGCTGGACGGTACCGGCTGGCGCCTCGCCGACAGCCATGCCGCCGATGACCGCATCTACCGCCTCTACAACCAGCCGCTGCCCGAACACAAACTGCGCATTGGCCCGATGCCGCTGGACCAGGCGCTGGGCTGGATTGCCGGTGACGGCTGGGCGCTCGTCGTTGATCCCGTCAACCGACTCGTTTCGTTTGAGGTGGAGGCGCGTTACGACAGCCGTCCGCCCGTGGGTATCCATTCCCGTCCTGCCGCCACCAGCCACGCCCCGGATGTTGCCCCTGCCGCCACCCCGGTTTACGCCGACCTGCCGCCGCAGGGCAGTTTCCCGGCGGTGCAAACTGCCCCGGATTACAGCGCTACTACCTACCGCACCCCGACCGCAGCGTATCCCGCACCAGTGCGTGAGGACTGGCAAAGCACCCTGCCGCAGCGCCTCGCCGACAATGCCCATGCCCCGCAACCGCCGCGTGAGCAGCGCCGCAGCAAAACACGCAAGGCATTACGCCCGGCGGTGACAGCGACCGGCAATGACAGCGCTGCCGCCGCAGTCCCACAGCAGACTGCAGCCAGCAACCGCCACGCGGTCGCAACAACACAGAAAACGGCAACCACTGCCGCAGCGCCTGCGACCAAAACCACGCCGGCGAAGACCGGCGCGACCGCAGCGGACAAGGTGACAAACGAGCAACAACGTGCTGCCAAAGGTGCCGCGCTTGGATCACGCCCCGCAACGGCGCAACACCCTGCCACACCGGACAAGGCGGCCAAAAAGGCTGCTGCCCCGACAGAGAACAAGACGCCCCCGGAGGGCAACAAAACTGCCACGCCCGCGACCACAACAGCAGAAAAAACGCCTGCACCAGCCGGGCACAAAAAGGCGGCGGAAGCCAACCCGGCGGACAGCCCCGCCACGGCAAAGCCTGCCACAGACGCCACGGCAAAACCGGTACCCGCAGCAACGCAGCCCGCTGCACCCGCAAAGGCCGCGCCCGCCCCGGCAAAAAGCGAAGCACCTGCACCCGTGCTGGCCAACCCGGCAAAAGCGGACGGTACGGCACCAGCTGCCGCCAAACCTGCCACAGCGCAGGACACTGCGCCGCAGGCAAAACCCGCCGCCGCGCCTGAAAATCCGGCCACCACCCCGGTCAAAACCGGCTACCTGCCCGGCCCGCCGCCGGCACTGATTGCCAAACGCACCATCCATGTGCCGCCGCAACAGCGCCTGCGTCCGCCTGCCGCGAAAGCAGCGCATGGCGAAACCGCCGCCAGCATGACCCCGCCTGCCGCCCCTGCCGCTGCTGCCACCCCGGAGGACGCACCATGAGACTCCTCGCCCTCGTTTCCCTCGCCTGCCTGCTCACCGCCTGCGCCAGTACCCGCTCTGCGGACACCGCCTGCCGCTACCGCGAGCGCGACCTCACCGTTGATTTCGCCCAGCGCACCTACTGGTGCATTCCCGGAGACCGCAAATGATCTGCAAACCGCTACTGCTTCCCGCCCTGTGCCTGCTTCTGACTGCCGCCCAGGCGCAAAACCGCACCGAGACCACCTTCACCTATACCACCACCGCGCAGCGCCAGGGATTCCAGCAACACTGGCAACTGAGCGACAAGGAAATGACACGCTACGAGGAAGTGATGGTGAACGAGGGCCGCTTCCGCTACCCGAAGCTGACGCCGCTGGAAGTGCTGGCGATTAGCGCGCCAGACGACGAGACCATGCGCTACTACGCGAAAAAGGCAGCCGCCGATGAAATGCGCGCGGTACGGGCGCAACTCGCCTACGCGGTGATGGTCACTGAAGAAAAAACCAAAATCTACAACGAACTGGAAGCGCAGGCGGCAGCGCGTGCCGTTGCACGCGAACAGGAACAGGCCAAAGCCGACGAGATGCAGGCGAAGATTGACGCCTACATCGCCGAACACGGCGGCCAGGATGCGGCGGATGACGCGAAAAATGCCGCAGCCGCGCCCCCGGCAGCGGCTACTCCCGGCAAAGCGGCGGTCAAACCGTAAGGGACAACCATGATGGCCGCGCGTAACACCCTGCTGCTCATCGGCCTGTCGGCATTGCTGGCAGGCTGTTTCGACCGCGACAAACCGTCGGGCAAGCTCAAATATGACGACACGACACAAAGCACGACGGGTAGCAGTTATGACAGTGACGCGGCGGATGTGGGTGGCGACGGCATGGGCAGCAATGAGCCGATCCCGCCGCAAGACAGTACGCCGGTGGCGCTCAGGGCGGAGGTTGACGAGAACTGGCCACCACCCAAATTCAAGCCGGTCACTTATAAGGCCATGTCAGCGCGACGCCTGTCCTATGCCGGACAAATCATGCGCGTTGCCAATGCCAATGGCGTCGAAGTGGAGCTGGCGCACGCCATCATTACCCAGGAATCTGTTTACAAGCTCAAGGCCAGATCCGATGGCGTTGGTGCAATGGGACTGATGCAACTGATGCCGGATACCGCGCGCCGCTGGAAGTGCTACCAACCTTACGATGCTGAATGCAATCTCAATGCCGGGAACCGCTACCTCAGATTTTTGGCTGACCGTTATAACGGCAATATCCGCACCATCGCTGCAGGTTACAACGCAGGCGAAGGTACCGCTGACAGTTATTTGCACGGGACACGCCTCAAAGGGAAAAATTCCGGGATCAAGACCCCGAACGGTGTACCGCTTGCTTCTTTTGCCTATACCCCAAAACAAAGGGCGCGCTGTCCCAGCAATAACTGGCATCCCACCCCGGACTGCGAAGGCCAGACCTTCGACTACGTCCGTTCGGTTCTCGGCTACTACCTCACCTACAAGCAGCACCCGGAGCTGATTGGCAAAACGGTTGAACCTGCACCGTCTGCCGTCGCCCACCGGCAGGGGAGGATCTGATGCGCCGCCTGTTGCCGCTCTGCCTCGCCTGCCTGTTGCCGTCCGCACTTGCCGCACCCGCCGCCGTTGCGACCACGCCGAATTACATCCGCGAAGCGGCCGCCCGTTATCAACTGGACACGGCCACGCTCTGGCACGGCAGCGATACCTGGCCGTGGCTGGTGTGGCGCGACAACCAGCCCATCCGTCTGCGCGACCAGCAGACGCTCATCCGCTATCTCCAGGCCGACCCGTCCATTCCTTTCGGCCTGTGGCAACTGCACCTTGCCGATTTCCCCGGCGAACTTTCGCTCGCGCAGGCGACGCTGCCGCGCGTACAGGCGGAGCTCGCCGCGCGCCGTCTGCACGCGCGCCAATCACCCGCCGTCAAACCTGCCGCCGTCGGCAAGGCTGCCGTCGCCCGGCCGTCCATTCATCCCTGCTATGCCGAACACATCAACCAGGCATCGGCGCGTTACGGCGTCTCGCCGCTGCTCATCAGCGCGGTCATCGGCAGCGAGAGTGCCTGCCAAAAGGGCGCGGTGTCGCCCAAGGGGGCACGCGGGCTGATGCAGGTGATGCCGGATACCGCCCGCGCGATGGGTTACGACCCGGCGGACATGTTTGAACCGGCGATCGCCATTGACGCCGGTACCCGTTACCTCGGCATACAGCTGCGCACCTTTGGCCGGGTGGATTTGGGGCTGGCCGCCTACAACGCCGGCCCCAGGGCGGTTGAGCGCTACGGCGGCATCCCGCCCTACCGCGAGACGCGCAACTACGTCGTGAAAACGGTGCGCCAGTACGCCAAAAACTATTTGAGGAGCCTGCAATGAGCCTGAAATCCGTGCTTTTTTCCCTGTTCGCCGCTGCTGTCGCCGGGGCAGTGTTTGCCGACCAGCCCGCGCCGCTGCCGGGGACAGTACCCACCGAGGAATGGGCGAGCAATGACGACCTGGCCGGTGAAGTGGCGCGTCTTCAGGCGAAAGCGCCGCAGAACGCCGTCTTTGACGCTTATCACGTCAAGGATGCGGGGGTGCAGGCGGTGGTGCCGGTCAGGCTGGCACTGGTCGGTGCCGACCCGCTCTCGGTCGCGTTCCTGAAGAAATACCACGACCGTTTGCAGGCGGAGCATTACACCGTGCTGCTCATCGGCGACGCCGACATCCTGCGCCAGTTCCGCGAGGCCTGGCCTGCACTGGAGGTACAGCGTTTTGACCTCGACAACCGCCTGATTCTGATGCTGCACGTCATCGGCATCCGCTACTACCCGGCACTCTACGACCAGGGTCAGGTCTCGCCGTAAGGGTTGCGTGATGCGTGCGTTGTTCTCCCTGCCGTTTCGTCTGCTGCGCCGCCTGTTGCGCAGTCTGATGCTGCGCACCGTCGCCGATATGCGCGGCGGGCGCAAGCGTTATGCGAAAGAGGCACTGTTGCGCGACATCCACGAGTACACCGCCGTCTGGGCGTACCTCGTCGGCGCCGCCTTCCTCTTTCTCGCCTCCGAAATGGCGCTCCTGGTGCCGTCCATCGCCTGGGCGGGCTCGGCAGTATTTCTCTACCGCGCCTGGGTGCGCGGCTGCCACGGTTATTACGTCGCCAGCTATCAGCGCAACCTCACCCGCCTGCCGCCCTACCGGATGGAGAGCCGTGCGCTGCGCCAGCTGAAAAACCAGTTTCTCGGCATGGGTTTCCTCTGGGAATCCATCCATGCGCAACGCCTTTACGACATTGAGCTGCACAAGAACCAGCGCTTTACCCGCTTCAGCGACGGTTATTATCGTGCCCGCGCCTACTGCAACCGCCAGCATCATGGCCTCTTTGCCCGTGCGCTCGCCCGTTATTTGGAATCCGATAGCCTGCTCAATCCGTGGCGTCCCGCGCCGGGGCTGGAAGGCAAAACCTGGCTGCACACCGTTGGTATGCCGGAAGGCGAGCAGCCGGTGTACCAGCCGCTCCCGACGCGGGTCTCGCACACCATCGTTTTCGGCACCACCCGCGTCGGCAAGACGCGCATGGCGGAGGTGCTGATTACCCAGGACATCCATCGCGGCGACATCGTTATCGTCTTCGACCCCAAGGGCGACCGCGAACTGCTGCTGCGGATGTACGTCGAGGCGAAGGCCGCCGGGCGCGAAGACCAGTTCTATATGTTCCATTTGGGTTTCCCGGAGCTGTCGGCGCAGTACAACCCGGTCGGCTCCTTCCTCCGCGTCACCGAAGTGGCAACCCGCATCGCCAACCAGATGCCGGGCGAAGGGCAGTCGGCGGCATTCCGCGAGTTCGTCTGGGCATTTGTCAACCAGATTGCCAAGGGACTGGTGCTGCTCGGCCGTACCCCCAGCTACCCGATGCTGAAGCAGTACAGCGCCGACGTTGAGCCGCTCTTTATTGACGTGATGGAACTGCTCTACCAGCGGCACAACCACGACTACCGCCCGCGTCTTGCCGAGTACGAGGCGGCACTGCTGATGCCTGCCGAGAAGCGGCGTGATGCGGGCTTCAACTTCGTTATCCCGCGTGCGATGAACGACCGGGGTCAGCGCGGCAAGGCGTTCTGGCTGCTCTTCCGCGAGGTGGGCGAGCAGTTGCCGCTGACACCGACCGAGCGCGATGTGGCACTTTCCATGATGAAGGCATTTCAGACCGATGCCAGCTACATGGCGAAACTGGTCGCCTCGCTCGATCCCTTCCTCGAAAAAATGACCACCGGCGCGGTCTCCCGCCTGATTGCCCCGGATTTTACCGACCTCAACCGCGATGTCTTTTCCTGGTCACAAATCATCCAGGCGCGCGGCATCGTCTATATCGGCCTCGATGCGCTGTCGGATGCTGAAGTGGCCGCCACCGTCGGCAATTCGATGTTCGCCGACCTTACCTCGGTTGCCGGACGCCTCTACAAGCACGGCGCCGACCACGGCCTGCCCGCCTATCCCAAAACCGGCTACCAGCCAAAAATCTGCCTGCACGCGGACGAGTTCAACGAACTGGCCGGGCCGGAGTTCGTGCCGATGCTGAACAAGGCGGGCGGTGCCGGGGTGCAGGTGACTGCCTACACCCAGACCCTGCCGGACATTGAGGCGCGCGTCGGCAGCAAATCGAAGGCGGAGCAGATGCTCGGCAACTTCAACACCGTGGTCATGCTGCGCGTGTTGAACGAAAGCACCGCCCGCCTGCTGGTGGAGAAGACCAACAAGGTCAATGTCAGCGACATTGCCACCTTCTCCGGCTCCTCCGACAACCCGGACATCACCTCCAGCGTGCGTTTCCATGCCTCGACACAATCGCGTGAAGTGTCGCAGTCGGTGGAGCTGCTGCGCACCTCCGATCTGGCCAAGCTGCCGAAGGGACAGGCGTTCGCCCTGCTCGACGGCAACAACCTCTACAAGCTGCGCATCCCGCTGCTCCGCTACAACACCCGCGAAGCGGTACCGGATGACATCGATGCGGTCGCGCGGGAGATGGAAAAGAACTACAGCAACAGCCCCACCAATACCGACTGGGCACGTTATCAGGAATACCTGCGCGAAGACGAAATCTTCGCCGACGGCGAGTACGGCAGTATGCAGGACCTGTGCAACAGCTACCTGCGCGAGCTGGACAGCGATGCCTTCATGCAGCAGCAGACGGCGCTGATGGACGGTGACTGATGGCAAGACAACGCGACACTACCGCCAACAACGCGCCGCCTGCCGCCCCGCAGACCGATTCGCCAGTATTTTCACCGATCAGCGGCACCCTCCGTCTCGTCTGGAAGTGCGTCGTCTGGCTCTTTCTCTCGGTCGTCATCGGTACCGTCCTTGACTGGCTCGGCATGCTCGCCGGCTGGTGGGGTCCCGATCACTCGCTCACCGTGCTGTCGCAGGATATTGCCTGGCTCGGCGAACACTTCACCACCTCCATTCTCGGCCGCTCTCCGGCAGAGGTCGCGCTCGCCATCAGCCGCGCCGTCCACGACTACCTCTCCTTCCAGGTGCACCCGTCGCCACGCGACAGTGCCTTCATCGCGCTCGCCAAGCAAACCGCGCTCACCGTACAGCCGTACTGGCAGGGCGTCATTTTCTCGGCGATGAACACCGTGGTGCGCCTGTTCATCATCATGCTCAGCGCGGTGTTCTTCATCGTCGTCTTCGTCGTCGCCCTGATTGACGGTCTGGTTGAGCGCGAGCTGCGCAAGGAAGGCGGCGGTATCGAACACGCCGCCGTCTTCCACCACGCCAAAATCTGGATCAGCCGCCCGCTGGCATGGTCGCCCATCATCTATCTCTCCGTGCCGGTCTCGATCAACCCGGCCTGGGTGGTGTTGCCGTCGGCGCTGGTCTTCGGCATGGCCACCTATATCGCCTTCTTCACCTTCCGCAAATACGTCTGATGCAGGAGCGCTTATGAATCCGTCCCCCGAAACATCCCGCCGCCTGCTGCTCGCCGCCACCATTGCCGCCCTCTCTGGCGGTCATGCGGCGCTGGCTGCAGGTACCGGCAAAAAACGCGGCAGTCGCCGCACGCCCGCCAACAACCAGGCGCGCGACATTGACGCGCTGGTACATGAACTGGACTACCTGATTGAGGTAGCCCGCAATTTGCAACGCCAACATGGAGGTGACAAGTCCCGTATCCGCTTCAACTACCCTGCGCTGCTCGCGCAACTGACCGCCGCGCGTGACGGCTGTATCGCTTACCTCGAAGACGAGGTGATGGAGCTGCACGCCGCGCCGCCTGCCGTCATCAAATCCCGCCCGCTGGTGTCGCCATGAGCGGCAGTACGCAAAACATCGCTTCCGCCTTCAATGCCGCGACCGGCATGGGCGGCAATTCCATGAGCGGGATGCTCTCCTTCGGCAGCCTGGCGCTGATCGTCATCCTCTTTGCCTGCAGCGCCCTGCTGGCGCTGGGGATGGTGATGCGCAACGGCCAACGGCAGCCGGGGCTGGACACCTGGTTCCAGCTGCTGTTCGTCATGTGCGGCATTGCCCTGATTTTGCTGTTTTTCTCTTTGTTATAACCCCCAGGAGTATTTATGACCCTTATCCAACCCCTCAAAAACCCGCAAACGCTGCGCTGGCTGCTGTTTGCCGCCTTTATCCTGCTGCTCTTGTCCCTGCCCGCGCTGGCACAACAAAGCCAGGGTGGCGGCACCTCCAACCCGCTGTCCGGCATCAACATTGCCGGAGGCGACAACAAGAACCTGAACAGTATGTTCGGCTTCTTCATCAAGCTGATCGTGGTTGCCGCGCCGTTCGTCATCATGATTTTCGTCTTTGGCGACGCCATCCTCAGTATTTTTACCGCGCTGCGCCAGGCATTGCGCGACGGCAATATCGGCTATTTCTTCTTCATCCTGCTGCTGATCCTGATCGGTATCGGCGTGGCGCTGTGGGTCGGTTACTACATGTTTGAGCTGGTGGGCAAATTCGATTCCTACTGGCCGAGCAAATAGGGCTGCCGTCATGAAACCCGGCGCCATCCTGAGCGAACTGGAGCGGGAGCCCGTCGTTTTCTGGGGCTGTACCCGCAGCGAGATTTTCTCCGCCTTGCGCCGGGGCATGGTGATTGGCGCACTCGCGGCGAGCCTGCTCACCGCGATCGCTGCCGCCTTTCTCCGTGGCTCAACCCTGGTGCCCATCTGGATGCTGTCGATGATGGGCATCACCTACCTGTTTACCCGCAGCCGCCTGTACCGCATTGCCAGCCTGCGTGCCGGGCGGCCACTGTTCTACGAGCTGCACGCGCTGATTTACAAACGGCCGCAATTCATCCAGCCCGCTGCGCGCTACCAGCGCGAGCGCAATCGCAATGATCCGTTACTGGACGCCGCCCGGCAGGCGCAAAAACGCAGCCGCAATACACCCGCTGCACCCGCTGGCAGCAGGGAGACACCGCCATCCGGCAAGGGCATGGTTTTCCCCTGGAGCCGGAAAAAAACTGACCAACCCGAAATCGCCGTTACTGACACAGCGGACGACAACGCCCTGCCTGCTACAGCAGACACGGACATCCCTGCCACAGCGGACGCCTTGCCTGAATCCCCGATGCGGGCAGAGCCCCGCCTCACCCTCACAAAATCCGACCAGGAGTAACCGTGCAACCGAGACGCAAAGACGAGCAACTGGCCCAGGAAGGCCGCTTCAAGAACCGCATCATCTGGTTTTTGCTGCTCATGGTTGGCCTGTCGCTCTACAAGTTCGCCACCTACCCGGACGCCATTCCGGTTTATACCGCGCCCGACATCTCGCGCGCCTTCCTGCAAAAAAGCGGTGACGTGCCGAACGAGACCGTTTACGGCTTTGCCCGCACCCTGTGGGAGTCCATCAATTTCTGCAAAAAGGACTGCATGACCGAGTTTCCGCAAGCGCTGGACCAGTACCGCGCCTTCCTCACCAACGCCTGTTATACCGACCTCAAAACCCGCTACGAGCGCCAGTCCAACCTCTACGAGGCGCGCTCACGCCGCCTGCTGCCGACCGAGAACGCCATTGCCGACCTCGGCAAGACGCAGCGGATTTCCCGGGACCTCTGGCACGTCGTGCTCGAATACCAGCTTGATGATGATGTCGGCGGCGTCACCACCCGCAACCAGACGATGCAGTACCCGCTGAAAATCGTGCACAACACCGTGCCGACCCAATACAACCCGTGGGGGCTGGCAATTGACTGCTACTGGGAGGAGCCGCGCGCCATTGCCTACGACAAGGACAAACTGGAGCCTGCCCGATGAACACCCGCCTGCGCCTCCTCGCCTTGCTGCTGATTGCCGCCACGGCCGGCGGCAAGGACATCACCCTCAGCAATGACCCGGTGTCCATTGCGCTGCCGCTCAACCGCGAAATCCGTATCGAATTTCCCGAAGCGGTGATTGACCTGAACGTACCCGCCGCCGTCGGCGAGCGCCTGCAAACCCTGCTCAAACCCAACGGCGCGCTGTTCTGGAAGGCAACCGGGCAAATCAGCAACAGCCGCGCCATTGCCACCACCGCCGCCGGTGACGTCATCCTGCTTGACCTGCACACCACCCCGTCCGCCAGGGATGACGAGACCGTGTACCGCCTGCTGACCCCGGCGATGACCCAGGTAGTGCAGGCGCAGAACGCCAGCCCGGCACAGGCGGCGCGGCAGGCCGGACTGCCGGATTTTCTCGTCGCCGAACTGATGGGTGGCAAAGGCATGGACAGCGGCGGCGGGGTGACGCTGACCGACAACGCCCCGCAGTACGACTACACCGACATGGCCGCCTTTGCGATGCAGCACTACCTCGGCCCGGCGCGGCTCATCAGCAATCTTCCGGCAGCCAGGGTCAAAAACGGCTTCATCGGCAAACATCTGCTGCGCGTCTGGCAGGGCAAGGTGCAGCTGAAGGTGCTCGACAGCTGGCACTATCAGGGGCAATACATCACCGCCGTGCAGGCGCGTAACACCGGCATTGACCCGATAACGTTCGACCCGCGCGCCATCCGTGGCCGCTTTCTCTTTGTCGCCACCCTGCACGAGACCCTGCAACCGCGCGGTCATCAGGACGATACCACCATCTGGGTCTTCATCAGCGACGTTCCCTTCAACCAGGCATCAGGAGGCCGCTAACCATGCGCATGGCCAAGATTGTCCTCACCCTGTTCCTGCTCGCCGTGCTGGGCATTGCCGGCGTCAGCGTGTACTTCCGCAGCAGCCCGGACATGGCCGCCTGGAACCACAACAGCAACAACCTGTCGCCGCTGGCCGAGCGCAGCGACGACGACATCAGCTACTCGCAGGAAGTGCGCACCTTGACCGCCCGCCTCAAGCAGCAGGCGGACGAGGCGAAGGAAAAAGACCAGGCACGGCAGCGGGAAATCGACAACCTGCGCCAGCAGCTGCGCGAGCAGTCCACGAGTACCAACAGCAAGCTCAACCAGGAAGTGCAGGGGCTTGCCGAGCGCAATAACGCGCTCAATCGGCAAAACAGCGAATTGCAGGCGCAGATGGCGCAAATGCAGGAGACGCTGGGGCAAATGCAGGCGCGCCAGGAAGAAATGGCCAACCGCGAACCGCCGGACGTGTCGGCACAGGTCGCGGCAGAGCTTGCCAAAATCACCGGCAAGACACCGGAAGAAGTGCGCGCCGGGGCGACGGACAAGGACACGAAACGCGACGATACCCCGCGCGAAAACGTCTTCACCGGCTTGCTGGAAGACGGCAAAAATGCGGTAAACAACCTGACCGGTGAGGACAACAAACCGCAGCCCCTGCGACCCGGCGCAGCGGACGGCAGTCGCCCGCCGACACCGTTGCCGGATGCCGATGGCCGCGTCCATTTCCAGCCCTACGGGGCGATAACCGGCACGGGTCAGAACAACCTCACCGGGATGATCAGCCGGGGCGGCAACGTCTTCAACGGCAACCCGAACGGCAGCGGGCAGAATCCGGCGCTCGCGCAGCCGCCGCAGCCGACGCGCTGGCCGGTTTATACCCTGCCGGTGACGACGATGCTCACCGGCGCGGTGACGCTGACACCGATGGTGGGGCGGGTGCCGGTCGGCGGCAACGTGCATGACCCGTTCAAGTTCCAGGTTGAGCTGGGCGCGGACAACCTCGCCGCCAACGGCCACCGCATTCCCGGCGTGGTCAAGGTCATCGCCGCCGGTACCGTGGTCGGCAACCGCGAGCAGGAATGCGTGCGCGGCTCGATTCAGGTGCTGACCTTCATCTTCAGGGACGGCCGCATTCACACCGTCGGCGACGGCACGAGCCGCGACAGCAACGGCGGTCTCGGTTATCTCGCCGACTCCTGGGGCAAGCCGTGCATCCGTGGTACCTACATCAACAACGGCAGCGAGTACCTGACCTCGCGCGCCACCGCTGCCTTCCTTGAAGGGCTGGCCGGTGCCTACGGCAACGCGCAAATGCGCCGCACCACCGATGCCAACGGCTTCCGCGACACCTATATCAGCGGCAACACCTACCAGTACGCCGCCTCGCAAGGCATCGGCAGCACCGCCGCCGAAATCGCTTCCTATGTGCGCGAGCGGGCGATGGACGCCTTTGACGTCGTCTATGTACCGCAGGCGCACAAGGTACAAATCATCCTCGAACAGCAGGTGGACATCGACTACGACACCCAGGCGCGCAAGGTGTCCTACCTGCGTCATTCCGCCAACGGAGCCCGCCATGACGACTGACCCCTGCACCCGCCCCCTCCTGCTTGCCCTGATGCTGACACTGGCCGCGTGCAGCAAGGGGCCGACACTGTTGCCCGACGAAGGGCCGACCACCAAAGAAATCTGGCAGGGCAACTACCGCGAGAGCCGTGAAGACGGCGGCAGCCGTATCCCGGACGGCGGCTATCCGGTCGCAGGCAGCCGCATGACCGAAGTCGGCAGCCGGACGGCGATGAGCAGCATCACCGGCAGCCACTTTGACGAGCTCAACCAGGACTTCAAGGAAGTCCCCAACCCGAAAATCCTCGGCTACGTCTATGCCCACTACAACAGCACCGGCATGGCGGTACCGGGCTACTTCACCTCATTCCGCCTCTACCGGGTCAATCACAACGCGCTGATGCGCGAAGGTGCCGCCGAAGGATGGGCGCGATGAGCGGCACGGCGCGGATGCACCCCCTGAAAAATTTCTTCCTGCGCGTGACCGGCATTGCGCCGCTGGTTGGTCCCATCCCGCTGTTTGAAGAAGACTACCGCAACCTGTTCAAGGCAGAGACCAGCTTTGCCGACTACTTCCCGGTGGAAGGTTACGACAGGCAAAACGGGGTATTCACCATGGTCGACGGCATCAACATCGGCGCGGTATGGGAATGCACCCCGGCCGACATGGACGCCAAGCCGGAAGAAACGCTCGCCGCCTTCAATGACGCGCTGGCAAAGGCGCTGTCGCAGCTGCCGCAGGAAAAAGACAATCCGGACAACCCCTACATCGTCCAGATTTACCTGCAAAACGCCGACATCGACAACCTCGGCGACCACCTCCACGCCTGCCTGCCGGAGCATCTGCGCGAGGACAAATTGTCGCTGGACGTGGTGCGCCTCCTGCGCGAGCACAGCGACCTGCTGACGCACGAGCTGGGGGCATTTCAGGACACGCGCGTCGCCCAGGAAAAAGGCTGGCGCGTCGCCACGCAAAAAATCTACGTCTGCATCTACCGCCTGGAGAGCGAGGCGTACTGGAAGCGGCAACGCAAAACTCCTGCGAAAAAACTGCTCGATGACGTCGGTGCCTTCCTCGGCGCCCTGAACGGGATGCGCATCCAGGCAAAACCGCTGGACGGCTACGGCCTTATCCGCTGGCTTGCTCCCTACTTTGCCGCCGGACATGACAAAGTCACCAGCCGCGCCATCTACGACGACAAACAGCAACTGGCCAACTTCGACCTGGGGCAGGAATGCTTTGCCATCCAGCCGGAATACCGCAAGAGCGAGGATGCCGGGGAGCGCGGCATCTGGAAATTTGGCGACCGCTACCTGCGCTACCTCACCACCCACGGACTGGAGGCGGTGCCGGAAGACGGCTGCCTCAGCATTGGCCGCGAAGGCGATGCCTCGCCGTGGGAGCAGATGCCGCCAGGGACGATGATGGTGTGGACCATCGCGCCGCAGCCGAAAGTGATGCTGGACGGGCGCATTGATGCCATCAAGGCGACCGCGCAAATCAGCACCTCCAGCGAAGCGGAATACACCCTGGAGCAGGCGGATACCGCCAAATCTGAATGCCTGCGCAACGGCCAGCGCATCTTCTACACCCAAGTGGGTGCTTATATCTCCGCCCCCGATTACGAAACCCTGCTCGACCGCACCCTGGTCGCCAGCGACACCCTGCTCAAGACCAATTGCCTCAGCTTCATCCGTCCGGAGGATGACCTCATCAGCCAGGACAGCTTTGTCCGTGCGCTGCCGTTCGTCTATGACTTCAGGCACGACCGCAAAGCGGCGCTGCGGGCGCGCATGACCTACCTCAGCCAGCTCTCCTCCATCCTGCCGTTCTTCGGCTCCGGGCGCGGCTCGGACAACCTCTGCTACCTCGGCTACAAGCGCAGCGGCGAGCCGTTCATGTGCAACCCCTTCCTCAAATCCGACCGCTCGCGCGTCGCCCACCAGATGGTGTTTGGCCCGACCGGGGCGGGCAAATCGGCGACGATGATCAGCATGGCACTGATGAGCATGGCGGTGAACGCGCCACGCCAGTTCGTGCTTGACAAGGGCAACTCCTTCGGCCTGCTCGCCGACTACTACGAGGCGATGGGCAAAAAAGTGCGACGCATGACCTTCAACAGCGCCTCCACCGATACCTTCCCGCCCTTCTTCGAGACCGCCAAAGCCCTGCGCGAAGCGGACAACAGCGGCCGCCCGCAGGCGCTGACCGGTGAAGACGCCGCCGGTGATGATGACGAAGAGCGCAGCTACCTCTCGGAGATGCTCAATACCCTGCGCATCATGGCCACCGGTGGCAAGCAAAGCGATGCCGAACGGCTGACCCAGTCGGACATGGCCTTTCTTCAGGACGCGCTGATCAAGGGCTTGCGCGCCAGCCAGGAAAACGGCGACCCGCACGCGCGGCCGCAGGACGTCCATGAGGCCATGCGCCGCATCGCTGCCGAAGAAGAAGTCGAGGCGCTGAAACTGCGCTACCGCGAATTTGCCGATGCCATCAAATTCTGGACAGAAGGACCGCGCGGCCGCCTCTTTAACCAGCACGGCGGCGGCTTTGACGCCGATGCCGACCTCACCCTGATCGAAACCGGCTCGCTCACCAACGAAGGTAACGAAGACATGTTCGCCGTCGCCGGACTTGCCACCCTGACCAACATCACCGCGCTCGGCGAACGCACCCAGGCCGATGGCCGCCACATCGAAGTCTATACGGACGAAGGCCACTACTGGATGAAACTGGTGATGCTCATCCTCGGCATGATTCGCGCCACCAAAGTCTGGCGCAAACTCGGTATCTGGCTGATTTTTGGCACGCAGGACTTCTCCGACTTCCACGAGGACGCGCGCAAAATCCTGTCGCAGGCAGAGTTCTGGTGGCTGTTGTCAATGGGCGAGGACGAGGCGCAGCAAATCTCGCGCTTCAAGAACCTCACCCCGGAGGAGCACTACCTCATCCGCCAGGCCAAGATTGAGAAACCGAACTACACCGAAGGGACGATGCTCTCCGACCGCTTCGGCTGCGGTCTCATCCGCTACATCCCGCCATCGCTGGTACTCGCCCTCGCCCAAACCGACGCGGATGAAAAAAACGCGCGCAAACGGCTGATGGACGAACACGGCATCAGCGAGCTGGAAGCCGCCATCCGCATCGCCGACCAGATTTCTGCCAGCCGCCGCCGTTGGCAAAACCGCTTCAGCCCCGCCCCGGTGGCAACCCCATCCCAACCGCAAGGAGTACGCCCATGAACCCGAACACCCCGCTTTTCCGCACCACCCTGCTCGCCTGCTGCATCACCCTCAGCCTCGCCGCAGGCGCGCAAATTGCCCCGGCACCCGCCAGCACTCCCGCACCGGTCAAGGTCAAGGGCAACCCGTTCAACCCCAACTCGGTGCTGCCGGGCAAGGGACAGGACTACCGCGCTGATGACATCCCCAGCGGCGAGGCTGGCTACTACTACATTCCGGGAGCCGCCGCCGGCGCCGACAGCGTTGCCACCGCCTACTACGGCCAGACCTTCAAGTTCGGTGCGGGCTACCGCCTCGGACTGAACCGCCAGTGCGGCGAGCTCAATCCCTTCGCCAATATAAAAGACCAGCTGGAAACAAACGTCGGAGAAAAGGCAAGAGAATTCAGGGCATTTATGGAAAGCCTTCCCTCACTCATCGCCAGTTCGGCGCTGGAATACGCGCTGGCCAAAGTCAATCCCGAACTCTACCAGCTGACCCAGTTGAACCTCGACGAATACTTCGAGCTGTTCCAGATTAACGTCAAAACCTGCGAGCAGGTGCGCAGTGAGCTCTTGCGCGACGGCGACAAGGCACCCGGTCTGGACCGGCTGATGCAGGTAGCCATTGGCGACGAATGGAAGCGGATGATTGAAAAAGGAGAATTCAAAAACAGCCGCGACATTCAGGCAAAAGTCGCCGAAAAGGCTGCAAAAGAAGGCATCGTTATGGCCGACGGCAAGGCCTACGGCGGCGAAAACCAGGAGCCGATCAACTTCACCCAGTCGCTGGTGAAAGCAGGCTACTCCATCATCACCGGCCACAAGGACGGCAAAACCGGCTGGGACAGCCCGCTCACCGGCAAAACCGACGATATGCCGATTACCAAACACTTCAAGAGCAGCAAGGAAATGGCCGCGTTTCTTGAAAACATCTACGGCAGCACCACCCAGCGCCTCAATGCCAGCGGCAAAAGTGGGGTAGAAAGCCGCGCCGGCAGCAGCATCGGCCCGGCCTACAACGAAATGCGCAACGACTATCTGACCAAACTCAACGAATACGCCACCCGCAAAATCGACCGCAAAAAATTTGAAGAAGAAACCGGCATCCTCATCGCGCCGGCGGTGATGGAAGACATCCGCCGCGCTGACCCCTACCAGCGCGCAGCACTGATTGAAGACCGCGCCAAGCAGGATGCGATTGACACGATGGTGACCCGCCTCTATCTGGCGAGCGACGTGCTGCGCGCCGGTATCAACGCGCCGGACATGGTGCAGTCCAGCCTCTACGGCGTCGCCCGCGAAGAATACGAAAAACTCTACTTCCTCATTCAGGACGACATCTCCCGCCTGCAAAACAGCCGCTACCGCTGAGGAGGCCGCCATGCTGCGCAGAACATTCCGCTTCATCCTCCGCTTCGGCTTCTTCATCCTCGTGCTGCTGGTCATCATCGTCGGTGGCCTGGCATTGCTCGCCCTCGTCGGCCCGGAAGGCACGGTGAACTTTAAAAAACTGCTGGATGCGGGCTGGTGGTTCACCAGCATCATCCGCTGGCTGGCGATTGCAGGCATCATCCTCTACCTGCCGAAATTTGCCGCCAAACGCGCCGAACGCTACGCGCGGGAGCTGGAAGGCTGGATTGATGCCTACGACAACGCCGAAGCGCAAGGCGCGACCTTTGAAACCCTGCAAGACATCCAGGCGCGCGCCAACGACTGCGACAAAATGCGCCTCTCCTACGAAAAACTGCTGCAGCACCACCGCCTTGCGGGCTGCCTGCTCATCTGCATCGAGATCATCTTTGTGCAGTTTCCGCATCTGATTTGAACCACCTGATTTGATTCAAGGAGAGAAAAATGCACACCTCGTCCTACCTCGAAGCCTTCCTCTCGGTCTATGGCTGGATGATGTACAACACCCTGTACGAACTGTTCGCCATGACCTGGCTGCTGTTCCTGCCATTCATGAAGCTTGGGTTTCTCACCTTCATTGACACCTTGAGCGACAGCGCCAACCGCTATGGCCAGTTCAAGAAAGGGATTATTACCTTTGTCCTGATGCTTTTTGCGCTGTTTTTGGCAGTGGTGCCGTTGGATACCATTACGGTACAAGGGGCGACGGTGAACGGCATCTGCGCCAGCATGGAAATTAATGACAAGGCCTCCTACGATTACCTGAAAAACCATTACCGCTTTGATGTTGCTGAAAGCGGCAAGGTGCCACTTTTACCGTCGCTGGCAATGCGTATTGGTGCCGGTACCAATAACGTTATCTATCGTGCATTGCCTTGTGCGCAGGATGTGAACAAGTTTGCAACCGTCATGAAAATGTCCGAAGTAACCAAACCGGAGCTGGCACAAAGTATATTGCGCTTTAATGAAGAATGTGCCATCCCTGCTCGCAACCGACTCAATGACCTGGAAAGCAAAGCACCCAAAACCTACGGCAAAATGTTGGAACAATTCAAAAAGGATGACGACTATACCGATTTCAAAGAAAGAAGTTATGTAAACAGCAAATTGTACCGGATAGCCATGAATCCTGATATGGGGCAAATAGGCGGCCTGGTTGATGCTGAAGAACAAAACGTGGTCAAAGAGATTTTTGAAAACGGTACAGGCAAGGGCGACCCGCTATATAGCGCTGATCGTGTAACCGAAGTGGCATCCAACAACCCGGATAACTCGCAACTGCAACAAGCCAATAATAGCGGCCCTGCCTCTTGTCTTGAATGGTGGGAGAAACGACTTTATCCTGATCTGAAAGATAATATTTCAGATGATGTGGCATCAAAGCTATCCATGAGTAGCAGTTTCAATGTTAACTCAAATGATTGTTTGGATTATAGTCAAATAACATTTAATAGACAAGGATATGCTGTTCCTAAATTGGGAATAAAAGGTGGTGACATTTATGATAAAAAGAAATGTATATCCAATGCAGAAACAACATATGGAAAAAAGTTTTATGATGATCTTGTTTATTATGGTATTACTAATGTTAATCGTGCCAACACTTTGGCTTTAAGCCGTGAAGATCGTAAAAACGCAGAAACTATCGGTGCTCTAGGCGTCGTTGGTGCGGTACTGTCCGTCTTCACCGGCAAGGCAGACGTACTGGGAGCAATCGCCGATAATGCGGTGAATTTCTATGCACAAATGTTTTTCTTCCGGGTATTGTTGCAACTGTTGCAGCCGATGCTGTTGATGGGCATCTTTGCCTTTTGGGGAGTTTATTTGATTATCGCCGATTACCGCTGGGAAACGATACTGAAAGGGCTGATTCTGATCTTTATCATCAGCCTGCTGCCCGGATTGTGGGCAATCACCCAGTATCTTGATGCTACCCTGTGGCACGCGCTATACCCGGATGTTGATTCATTGGCAGTCGCGGTCAAACGGCAAAGCGGCAACTATGTGGAGCGGCTACTGCTGGATGCTGCCAGTACTGTCTTTAATATCATCTTCCCGTTGATATTGATGTATCTGGTTAATGAAGCAGGTGGGGGAAGACCAGGGGCTGCCCTTGCTGTTGCTAATGGTCAGGCAGAAAATATTGGTAGGACTGGCGGAAGGATGGCTGGCGGTGCAACCAGTGGCACTGCCGGGATGGCTGGCCGGGGAGCCGGAAAAGGGATGGATAAATTCCGCCAGTGGCGCGCCAACCGAAAAGACCAGGGCAATTTACCGCCAGGAGGAAGTCGTTATTAAAATAATAAAAGCCGGAGAAATCTCCGGCTTTTTAATTAAGAAATTAGTTATTCATCATTTTTTCCAATATAGGGAGAATAATTAGGGTTGTATTTTTCCCAAGATCCTATGACATATAGAGACTCAGCAGGATTAATATGGTTTCCATCCTCCCTGAAGGGCATAGGCTTGTAACCCTCATAATCATCCGAAGCAGCCGTTTTTCTTGGCGAGCCATCTCCCATTTCTAACATCAGAATAAAGACACCAATGCCGAAAGAGATGCCAATAACGACCAATGTAATCAAAGCGCCCATAACAGCCTTCTATTTGATGACAACTTGTTTAGCCTTTAATCTCTTGAGGATAACCCATAATTATTTGAAGCATTGTTAGAAGTTATCCCTCCGGCTGCGTACCCACCAACAGTGTAATGATAAGGTGGCAAATCATCGTTGTTTTTATAATTTGGGCAATCGTCTTCTAACGAAGATATTTTGGAAGAATCTCCCATTTCTACCATCAGAATAAAAACACCAATGCCGAAAAAGATGCCAATAACGACTAATGTAATCAAAGCGCCCATAACAGTCTCCTGTTTGTTTAAGGTATGTATATGATATTACGCCTGATTTTATCAGAGTGTCAAGCTTACCTCCTATGTCGCATTGGTGCAGGGCGGACGGCAGCGTCCATCGCTACGCGCGCGGATGGCCTTTTTTGAAGACTTTTGCGAGGTATTCTTCGCTGTAGTCGATGTACTCGGAGGTAATATCGGGCGAGCCATGCCCCAATATCAGGCCAATCAGCCGGAGATCCGCGCCGTTCTCCGACAGGTGCGTCGCACAGGCATGGCGCAGGCGGTGCAGGGTAATGTGCTTCCTGAAAGGGGAATATTCGTTGTTGATGCGCGCATTCAACTCCTGCATATCGTTGTCGTTTAGCGGACGGTCGCCCTTGGGCGAGACGAAGAAAAAATTGCTGCACTGGGTTGAGAGTTTTGTGGGGCGCACCTTTTTCAGGTAGGCGCGCAGGCTTTTCCTGAGGACGCCCATGAAGGGCACAAAACGCTGTTTGCCGCGCTTGCCATAGCGGATGAAGATGTACCGCTGCTCCCAGTTCACGTCGCAATACTGCAATTTGCAGATTTCGCTGCGGCGCATCCCGGTAGAGTAGGCGAGGTCGATGATGGCGTAGTCAGTGATGCCCTGCGCCGTTGTGCGCGGAATATTGGCAAAGATGACCCCGATTTCTTCCGGCGAGATGTAATTCGCCTGGCGACGCTGCCTCGGCATGGTCAACCCCGGCATCCGCAGTGGCAACTTGTAAAACTTGATCCACCGGTTGAGGACGACGGTCGCCGTGGCGAAGGTCGAACGCGAGTATTGATTGTCCATTATCTCGCGCAGATAGGCCTCAATGTTCGCCTCGCTCAGCACACTTTCGCCGTGCTGCGCCATCCATCTGGCGATGCGGGTCAGCGCGGAACGGTAGCAACGGATGGAAAGATTCGATAACTTCCGCCGCATCCGCTGGGCTGCGAGGAACTCGTCCGCCTGTTCAAACATGGTGATGCTCCTTTGCCGAAAAAACCATCATCGCAAGCTGCGCCCCCTGCGCGCCCCTATTCTGCTTCCCGAACGCGGGTCAACACAGGACGGCACGATTATCCACAAAAAATGTGGGTAACACGAAAAAAACGCGCTATAGTGCGGGCAACGCCTGGATGAGCGCATCATCCACAATGCCCCCTGTTGGTCATCCCTCGCGGGACGGGCTGCAAGACCAACGCACCGGCTCGCCGGTTATTAAATCCGCTGCCCCGGCAGCATCTCACCCTTGGGGGACACGTTCCCCGGGGGAAGTTGTCTCCCGTTTTTCATTTAGGAGACAACCATGTATTATAATCCTCAACAATACTCCGAGATACTTCACCGTCTCGAATCTGTAAAATTTTCAAGAGCACAGAGTGAAACCCTCATGGCTATCATCGAAGAGCAACAACAGGCAAAAATCACTGAACTCGCAACCAAAGGCGATATAGAAGATTTGCGTCTGGCAACCAAGCGAGATATTGATGAACTGCGACGGGAAACCAAGCGAGATATTGATGAACTGCGACGGGAAACCAAACAGGGAATTGATGAACTGCGACGGGAAACCAAACAGGGAATTGATGATCTCCGCAAGGAAACCCAAATGGAGTTTGTCAAAGTACGCCACGAAATATCAGATGTTCGCAAGGATATGAGATTAGGCTTCATTGTCTTGGGTGCGTTGGTGCTGGTTGCACCAAATGCGACTTCCCTGTTCCAGCTCTTGTTAAACCTGTTCAAATGAACATCGCAGGCTCCCTTCCGGGAGCCTCTTTTGTATCTGCATGGAGGAAAACATGAAAAAACTGCTACTGCCTGTTCTGCTGACCATCACCCTGACTGCCAACGCCGCCGAGACCCTAAAAACACCGTATGGCACATTGAGCTTTATCCTGGATAATTCACCTGCCGGGGACATGGACAAGATTGCACTTGATGGCAAGCCAGTCGGCTCATTTACTAACTATGGTTATCCGCAATTTGCTGAAAAGCATTATCAGTTGGGAACAAAGGATATTTATATTTTCCGCTCGCATTCCGGTGCAAACAGCGACATGGAGCAATATTACGGATTGGTTGTTTTGGAGAAAAATAAAGTACCACGCATCCTTATAGACGATGAATTTTGGGGACCACCAATCCCGGATCAGAAGTTCGAGGTTAAAAACGGTAAACTCATCTCGGATCTTGGTCTCCGCGAGAAAAAGCGCTATTTCATGAGCTATGACGGCAACAAAATCACCATCACCTCGCAGGCCAGCAAAAAGGCAAATCTGAGTGAACAGGACTGCAAGGAGGCCTACAAAAATCGCGAAGAATACTGCGATGAGAATAAAGCGCAATGGGCATATCGTAGCGTTGAAGCACTCTATGACCAACCTGGTTTCAACGACAGCGGGTTCGAGAAATTCTGCAACAACAAAAAGAAAATCAGGAAAACACCGTACAAAACCTTCAAGGCGATGGTCTGCCACAACCCGTGAACCCAAACGCCTGCCCCAGTCCCCGCGCCCTGCTTTGCCAGGGCGTTTTTATGCTTCGTGTAAACATGAACTTGCGCAATTCAGCATCGCAGCACCATACACGATAATTTGCCAAAAACAGGGCTTGTCATTTGGCATCAATTGTGCTTGAATGGGTTCAAAGCCGCACTTGCTCAAAGTGCAAACGGACGCCATGCCGGCCTCGGCGTCCAGCCGGAAACGGTGTCGGCATCTTTTCAACCTGCTGCGCAATGCAGCACCTCAAACCCGCAGGGGAAACGATTTCCCTGCCGGGATTGCTGTTTCTCCTGCTTTTTTCGTTTAACAGGAGAACGCAATGAAAAACCAAGCCAATCAAGAAGCCCAAATCAATTACTTCAACTTCACTGCTGACGCGGTGGCGTATGTAAACGAAGTAAAAAGAGTAAAACCTAACAGGGGTAATCCCTTTATCGCCCTGAAGGTTGCTATCCTTGAAGGTGCCAATGGTGACAAAGCCTATTGCGACCTCATATTGGTCGGCAAACAGGCGCAAGAAGTTATTTTCGCTTTAGAAAATGAGTGGCCACAAGGTTACCAAAATAACGGCTCCGCATGGTTTGCGGGGCTGCGTATTGGCAGCCTGTATGCCAAACCCTACCTTAGCAAAAAGGGTGAACCGAAGGCCGTCCTTGGTGGACGACTCATCGCCATCAAATGGCTGGAAATCGGCGATGAACAGATTGAGGTGCCTGAATGGCGTACCGAATCTGCCGATGCCGAAAACTACGGGGAAGATCCATATGTCGATGACGCTTACGGTTCCGACGATTACGTCGAACACGAAACGCATCCGCAACCAGACAATCCCCAACCGCGCGGACAATCCCGTCCGCAACCTCAACAGCAGCAACAACGCAGCAACCAGGGACAGGCGCAACGCCAGCCCCAGGCGCGTCAAAACGCTCCGCAACGCCAAGCCCAACCCCAACAGGGACAACAAGGTTTCCGTCGCAGGAACACCGCTGCTTGAACCACCCCGCCCCGAAAGACTCCGGTCTTTCGGGCGGATTTTCACACTGCTGGCTTTTGCAGCTTCCCGACGCTCTCACGGTCATCGAGGCTACAAATTCAGCAGTGTGTCGAGACGCGATGCAGCCGCGTATCCAAATCGCTGCACCTTTGCGCCAAGCGCGACGGCATGAAACCACCCCATGATGGGTGGTTTTATTTTGCCTGCGCCAAGGTTGCGGACAGCACATGCGGTTTTTGCTAAAATCAGAGGTTAAACGTTGCACGAACGTTAATCGTGTGAAGCCACCCTGCCGGACGTGAGTGGCTGGAATCCGGTGCCATTTCGTAAAAGGTGCGTGGCAAAAGCCAGAGACAACGACCTTTTGCGATTTACTCTAACGAGAAGGCGGCTGCGGGTACCACGCGTCCGCCTTCATTTTTGCCCGGAATCTGCTGCCATCAACCTGTACGGCAGCATTGCCGTCCCGCCATCCCGGAACATTGACAGCCTGCCGCGTTTTTGCTGCAATGAACCGCATAGCCGCACTTGCTCAAGGTGCATCACGGACGCCATGCCGATTTTCCCGCGTCCGGCCGGAAACGGTGTCGGCGTCTTTCAATCCGCTGCTCCAGGCAGCACCTCAAACCCGCAGGGGAAACGATTCCCCCACCGGGATTGCTGTTTCTCCTGCTTTTTCGTTCAACAGGAGAACATCATGCAAACTTACTATATCTATCACATTGACCCTGCCCACGGCTGGGTTGAAGTATCAATGGCGGAACTGCGTCGCCTCGGCATCGCTGACAAGGTATCGGGATTTTCTACCCGCCTTGACGAAGTTGCTTACCTGGAAGAAGACGATGATTACGACCTGTTTTGTAAAGCCAAGGCAGCGCGGGGAGAAACCGTTGCTGTCAAAAAGGTTTACCGGGAATATAACCCGGTAAGCAACTATCCCGGTTATTACCGCGATTAGTTCGTCGCTTTTACACCAAACATCACCCACGGGGTATCTGCCCGTGGGGCGGATACCCCTTTTTTCAACCCTGAAAACAGGAGGTATCCATGCCCAACTGGGTATCCAACCACGTCCAATGCACCAATAGCGACGCGCTGTCCCGGCTGCGGGATTTCAGCCTGATTATCCCGGAGCATCCGGCCATCGCCCTTCTCTCCGGCCTGGCCGCGCAACACGCAGCGCAGCTGTACCAACAGGGCAAAAGCTGGCGGGCGGTCGCCACCGATCCCGCCTTTGTTGCCAGCCTCGACCAAGAGCAAAAGGACACGCCGGCAAAACACCGGCTCACCCCCGAACGCGCCGCACGCCGCTATCTGTTGTACTGCAAGGTACACGGCTGCGTGGACTGGTACGACTGGCGTTGCGAGCACTGGGGCAGCAAGTGGAACGTGTACCACTACCGCCACCAGGGCGGTGAGGTGTGGTTTGAAACTGCACTCATGCACCCCTGGCCCGTCCTTGAGGCGTTGTCACGGCAGTTTCCCGCCGAAGTGTTCTCGGTCAGCTATGCCGATGAAGACATTGGCAGCGATACCGGCACCTACGAGATGCAAAACGGCAAACTGTTGACTGGCGGCGAGCCGGATGACGGCTCGCGCGAGGCTTTTGAGCTCGCCTTTTTTCATTGGGGTGGCGAAGAAGATTACGTCCTGTGCGACGGCAACTATCACCACCGCGACGACGATGAAGCTGGTCGCGAAGACACGTCCAAATCTGCGCCGTCTGCCTGATTATCCGGCACGGCGTTAAACACCGTCGCGCCGCCTGGTTACTGACGTCGCATCTCAACTATCCGCAGCACCGCGCTGCGCTCACCCACGGGGGTATCTGCCCGTGGGGTGGATATCCCTCTTTTTGTTTACAACTTAAGGAGTTAAACCATGCCTAACTGGGCATCCAACATTGTCAAATGCGACAACATCGACGCACTGCTGCGCCTGCGCGATTTCAACCGCATCGTGCCACAGCCGCTGGTGCTGGACATCATCTGCGGCGGCATCTCGCACTATGTCGAGGAGCAGTTCCAACAGGGTAAAAACTGGCGCGATCTGCTTGAAAATCCCGTATTTCTTGACGCCTTCGCCGAAGAAAAACGGTATCCGTTCGAACCCCGTTACACCGCCGTACAGGCGGCGCGCCGCTACTGGCTGGGCTACCGCCTGTACGGCTACCTTACTTGGCATGAGTGGCGTTGCGACAAGTGGGGGACAAAATGGAACGCCAGCGAATACCGCCTTGACCTGGATAATGGCGAGGTGCGGTTTCACACCGCCTGGGAGCATCCGTATCCCGTCATCGCAGCTCTGTCGCGGCAGTTTCCTGATGAAGTTTTTTGCGCCAGCTTTGCGGATGAATATATCGGTAGTAGGACTGGTGTTTACGACATGCAAAACGGCAAAGTGTTGGCAAGTCGCAAATTCAAAAACGGATCATGCGAAGCCTTCGAGATGGCTTTTCAGCACTGGGATTGCGCGGAGGATTACGTCCTGCGCAATGGCTACTACCGCCACATCGACGACGATTACATTGATGACGATGAAGACCACTGTGAAGACGGCGATGAAGACACGCCTGAATCTGCGCCGCCTTCCTGATTGTATTGGGGCGCTATCATCATCCGTAGCCTGACCCTCAACCTTGTCCGGTAGCACCGCTACCCGTCCCCGCAGGGGCTTCCCCTGCGGAGGCTCCTGCTTTTTTTCAACAACAGGAGCATTTTATGAACGACGTTGATACGAAACACGTTGCAGACATCCTGCAAGCCTGCCTTGCCCACTACTGCAACGACAACGGCGACTGGCTTGCCTTGCTGCATCAACAGTTGGGATTGCACATCCGCCGCGCCGAGCGGCGGCAATTCATTGATGGCCGCGACGCACACGGGCTGCTGCTCGATTACCTCGGCAGCAGTTATGCCGCTGCCATCCTCTACGACAGGCCGGGCGATGCGAGGCTGTTCGAACTGGTCAGGTTGCCCGCCTATGACACGGCAGATGACCTCCGGGTGGCCTTCGCCGCCCAGCTGTGTTTCTGGGAATTTGAAAACGACCCGGCAGCACCTTGTGCGACGTGCAGGCTCAATGAACGCCTGCTGACCGTCCGCTGTGCGGACGAAGATGAGCGGGTGTGCCAGTACGGCGCCATCGTCAGCTACGGCGTCATCACCGCTGTCGCCAAAATCCAGGCGAAAGCACTCGTCTGGTATCCGGATGCTGCCGAAATTATCGCCATTCTCAGCATGGCGCTGAAACTGCGCGAGCGCCACGGCACCGCGCTGCCGGAGAGCATTGAGGAACTCGGCGGCTTCCTGCTGGAGCCGCCCACACCGCCAATTGAATGTGCAGACATCTGGCGTGAATGGCTGGCCGTCCGTTACGCCGGCCGCTATTTCCGCATCGAAATCCGGCAGCGACGCGAGATTTCCGGGTTGCGCGAATGCAGTCCGCCACAACGCTGACCGCCTGATTCACCGCACCGACCGGTTCATTTCCCCCGCAGGGGCTTCCCTGCGGGAGGCTCCTGCTTTTTTTCAACAACAGGAGCTTTTTATGAACGACATTCATCCGAAAACCATCGTAGAGGCGATGCTGAACGTCTGCCTCATGCGCGACGACGCAGGGCATGCCGACTGGTACGAACTGTTCAGGGTACAGGGTGCCTGGATCCCGGAAATCATCCGTGGCGAAACGGCAGCGGGTCATGCCGCCCAGGTTGCCGCCATGACGTTTGATGATACGGATTATCTCTGCTTTGTCAGCCGCGATCCGCAGACGCAAAGGCTCAAACTGGAGCAGTTGGTGCAACTGCCGGATCAGCTGGAACCGCACGAAATCCAGGTCGCGCTCTATGCACTCACGACCTGCTGGCATATCACGACCGCCCCGTGCAGTACGGACTGGTATGGCCGTATCATCAACACACAGCTCTTGCTGGTTGGCGGCTGTGATGACGGCAATATTGCCTACCATGCAGTTCATCATGTGCTGGGGCAGATCATGCGCATCGTGCGCCTGCCCGCCCGTCCGGTTCTTTGGTATCCCGAAGCGCTTGACCTCATCGCCCTGCTCGCTGTTGCCGTGCAACAGCAGGCGGATGGCGAAGATGACGCCGAGCTTGACCACGCCATCACCGCGCTGGATGGCACCATCACCGGTGGCGGCACAAACGGCGACGGTAGCAAATACCGCGTCATTTACCTGAACGGACGCAGTTACGGCGTCACCATGTTGGATGGCGACATTCTCGAATTGTTTGAGATCGCCGAAAACCCGTAAATACGCCGGTTATCCGGCACTCCCCCGCAGGGGCTTCCCTGCGAGAGGCTCCTGCTTTTTCTTTTTTCTACAGGAGCTTTTCATGTTTTTCCCCAAAGAAAAAAACTACGACGACATCAACGAAGTCCGCACCGCCATTACGGCCATACTGGAGCAGTATTCCGACAATCCCGAACTGGCACGCCAGCTTGTCGCCGACAGCGAATGCCGTATCTTTGACATCGTCCCGCTCGATGACGGCAGCGGTACCGCCTGGTTTTTCGGTTATGGTTACGCCGACTACGCCTTGCGCCTTGCCAGAAATCCGGTGACCCGCAAACGGGAGCTGGACGATATTGTCGCCATGCCGCTCTACGATGACGCCGGTGCCGGATTCTATGCCCAGGTAGCCGCCTGGAACGGCTGCGACCTTGAACACGGTCAGCAGCATTGCCGCCGCCTCAATGAGATGGTATCGCTGGTGACCCTGCCGCAGAAAACGGTGTACGACCACGAAGCATGCTGTCCCGCGCTATCCGATGAACCCGGCTGGTACGCCGTGCGCATCCAGGACGGCAAGGTTGAAGCCGTAGAACCGGTGCAGGAGACCATCGTCATTGGGCAGCGCGACTGCTTGGGTGCGGCGGTAGCGATACTGGCCGCCATTTGCAGCGGTGCAGAGGCGGAGGACGCCTTCCCGCGCGTGGGTATCGAATTTCTTTGTCCGCCGGCTCCCCTGCCGCTGGCTACATCGGGCTTCAAACGTTGCCTGCACATTGTCTGGCAGAACGAAGCGTACATGGTCACCATTGAAAGCCACCGCCTGCTGCACATCGTCAAAATCTGACCATCAACCCGAACCGGCCTTCATGGCCGGTTTTTGTGTGGGTGCATGGGCATGATGCCCATGAACATAATTTGTCGCAACCCCATAACATAAAAGGAAAAATCAATGGTTAGCGACATTGAAGATTACCTTGCCTGGCTACGCGACAAACGCGGCAAGGCAGCACAAACCCTCTCCACCTACCGCCGCCTGTTACGCCGGTTCGAAGAAGCGCACTCTGGTCGTGACCTGCGCCTGCTGGACGACGAAGCCCTGCAACATTACCTGGTCAACCATCTCGGCAGCGGCAACCGCAGCCCCGCGACCCTCAGAATGCACCGCTCCGTGTTGCGCGGTTTTTATGAATGGTTATACCGCCAGCGCATCCTGTCTGCCAACCCGGCCCTTGAGCTTGAACTGCCATGTCAGCCGCAACCAGCGGCACCCCGCACGCTCACCCTTGCGCAGATTACCACCCTGCTGGAACCCCCGGAGACCGATGATCCCTGGCTTATCCGTGACCACGCCATACTTGAGCTGTTCTACTCCACCGGAATGCGCCTCACCGAGCTGGCCGCCATCAATCATTGCGACCTGGGAGCCGACAGCGACCGCTACCTCATCCGCCGCAAAGGCGGCGGTACGGGTCGCCCTGTTTTTATCGGCAGCAAGGCGCGCGCAGCACTCGCCCGCTGGCAGTCAGTACGGGGCAATCTGCCGGGAAGTGCAAACGAAGCGGCGCTCTTTCTCAATGGAAAGGGTGGCCGTCTCAGCGACCGCAGTATCGCCAAACACGTCAAGGATTACGCCGCCATCCGCCTGCCGGGGATAAATGTGCATCCGCAGCTGCTGCGCCACACTTTTGCCATCCATCTGTTGCAAGCTACTGGCGATCTGCGCGCGGTGCAGGCACTGCTCGGCCACAAGAAACTGGTGACCACGCAAATGTTGTACGCCAGTTTCGATTTTCCGTTCCTCGCGCGCGAGTATGAGCGCAAACACCCGCGCATGAAGACGGGCGGACACCGGAGGAAGGAGCAAGGGTAAACAGGCGACCGGACGTATCTGTTGCGGCGACAGGTTTCTCGCCAGCACATTGACGCTTCAGGGGGAAAGGGCTATATTCCCGGCTGAAGTTGGCGAACTTGTCGCCACCACTGACCGGACAGCGCGGGATTCTTGCCCGCCGCCGTCGCCATTCCGGTTACAGCCGCCAGGCTGGGACGGCATCTTTCCATCTGCTGCGCCATGCAGCGCCATCTCAACCCGCAGGGGAATCATCCCTACCGGGCTGTTCTCCTGTTTTTTGTTAATCAACAGGAGAAAAACCATGAGAAATCTTCTCTCCATTCTTTTGCTCAAACTGCTAAAACGCATTGATCCCCGCCTGTATGAAGAACTGGATTTTAATCTGGAGCATACCCTTTACGGCGGAGAGCCGGAAGACTGGTTTTCGGAAGAACAAGCGCCTGAGGCACATCGGGTCAAATACCTGATTCGTGGCAATCTTGCCGGAGCCAATGTCATGAGCTGTCTGATCAGGGCAAAGGCGCGTTGCGATAATCTGCTGCAGCGTCTGTAACGGCATAGCGGTTGTCGCGAGCCCTGTCCCACTCCGCATAGGACATATGCACCGTTTTTACCCACAGGGGAATCATCCCTGCCGGGCTGTTCTCCTGCTTTTTCTTTCTGCAACAGGAGAATCCATGTCCAAAACCGATATCCATGTCCTGGGCGACCCCGGCACCTCGCTGCTGGAGCAATACGCCCATATCCTCCCATCGCGTGAGCGCAAACTCACGATTACGCTAAACCCGAAGGAGATGGCGGCCGTGCTGTTCGCCTATGACTACATCAACTTCCCCGATGAATTGGGGCTGAATGCAGTCATGGCGGAACTCAAAGATGCCATCCGTTCATAAATCAACCCGCTGACCACCCACGGCCAGCATCCCACCCGCACGGGGAATCTTCCCGACGGGAGGTTCTCCGTTTTCTTTTGCAACCGGAGAACCCTCATGAATCCCCAACCTTCCCCCCACGCCCCGCCAGATGCCGCTGCTGATTTCGTCAGCGTCAGCGGCCGCCTGAACGTCACCTACCGCAACGGACGTTACGGCCCGTTCCCGGTTGGCACGCTGCATTGCGCCCTCGGTACCTTCACCGTGCGCGACCAGCGCGACAACGCCTGGCTGGAAACCCTTGCCAACGGCGACTACAACGGTATTTTTGCCGTTTCCGCCATCACCCTCTATACCTATCAGGCCTACGGCGAGTTGCGTGTCTGCCTGCGCGCGATGGTCGAACAGTTCGAGCTGGACGGCTATGGCGAGGAAAGCGGCGACACCGAACCGGAATCCGTCCCCGATCCGCTGGAGGAAGAAGGCGTTGCGCCAACCTTCAGCCGCGACGAGACGCCGGATGACGAGTCGTTTGACGAACAGGTGCAATTCCTGCGTTCCTTCCTCGCCGACGGCGACGACTGGCAATACGGCGATGTTTATCATCCCGACACCACCATTGGCCGGGAGAACCTCATCCGCTGCCGCCAGATACTGGTCGCCTTTGGCTATCAATACGACATGCGCTCGCAAAGTTTCTACCTGCCGCAGCAGGAGGCGTATGCGCATGGCTGACCTGATGCACCCCCGCGTCGCCGCCAACTACGCGGCGATGGGCTATTACCCGACCGACGATGCCACCCTGCGTGGCATCGGTTTCCTCGTCGCCCCTTCAACCGAAGCGGTGAAATGCCTTGACCCCTGTTGTGGCTGTGGCCGTGCGCTGGCGCATTTTGCCAGCCATGAGCGTTACCCTTTCGGACAACGCTACGGCATTGAGCTGGACGGGGGGCGTGTCGCACAAGCTACACCGCGTCTGCACAAGCTGCTGCACGCCAACGCCCTGGAAGCACACGTCACCCCGCAGTCGGTCGATTGCCTTTTTCTCAATCCGCCCTATGGCTGGAATCTCGGTGACAAGGAAGCCGGCGGCAAGCGGGTGCGGCTGGAACACCAGTTCCTGCAACACTTCTTCCCCGCCCTGCGCGCTGACGGCCTGCTCATCTACATCGTCCCCAAGGCGAGTTTTGGTGAAGCCTGCCAGAAATGGCTGCTCGCCCGCTTCGATGGCATCGGCGTCTGGCTGGCGGCAACCGACCGTTTCGACCAGATTGTCATCATCGCACGCAAGCGCAAGGCGGCGAGTGCGCAAATGGACCAGGCACAACTGGAGCAGTTTGCCGCCTGGCAGACGGGCAAGGAACCCTGGCCCACACTGCCGGAGACGGCGGCATACCGCTATCACCCTGCCGCCAACAGCAAAGCGCTGCTGATGCAGAGCAGGCTGCTCGACGCCCAGGGCATGGCCGCGCTCACCCGCGAATGTCCCGGTCTGTGGCATGACTTCACCGCGAACTTCTGCCGCAGCGACAACCATGCTGCCATCCGCCCGCTACATGACCTCACCGAATGGCACACCTGCCTGCTCATCAGCGCTGGTGTGGTCAGCGGTCTGGTTGATAACGGCCAGCGCTGCCTGCTCATCAAGGGCAGGACGAGCAAGACGAAAATCATCCGCCGCCGTGAAAACGACGACGGCAACGTCATCAGTGAAGAACAGCGTGACCGCTTCACTACCGTAATCAAGGCGATCGACATGACGCCGGACTCACCCCACTACGGCAGCATCATCCAGATCAAATAACGGATTTTGCCGCCCTTTCCCCGCAGGGAGTACCCCCTGCGGGGGTTACTCCCATCATTTCTCAATCAAATGTCAGGAGTAACCATGACTACTTTCAACCGTCCAGCCCCGATTGAGCTGGAAAACTTCGACGGCATCTACTGCGACGCCTTCGCCTGCCACCAGCAACTGGTTTTCGTCTCGCTTTGGGGTTATGCCAGCCGGATGATGGCACTCTACGGCGCGATTACCAGTGGCACGCAGCACTCGCTGCAAATCGCCGGTGAACACTACGGCGTCAACAAATCGCTCGACAAAATGCAGTGCCGCCTGCCGAAAGACAGCCGCTACGGCAACGAGATGGTACACGCCATGCTCCATGCCGACATCGTCAGCGACAGCATCGGCCAACAGCGCGTACTGCTCGGCGACACCTGCGACAACCGCCTCTGGCTGGAGCTGTCCCAGCTCTCCGAACTCGGCCTGCTGCCGCACTGGCAGGATGTATTGCTGCCGCAGTTGCGCGCAGAAAACTTCATCCGCCCGCTCACCACAATGGGCATCAATGCGGTGCTGCTCGACCTCTCCCGCCAGGGGGAATACGAGCGTCTGCTCTGCCGCCTCATCCGCGAAGGTCAGCTGGGCGTCGCGCCGCAAAATACCACGTCCGGCAGCGACAACCTCACCACCAAGCGGGAGGCCGCATGAAAGTGAACGGTCTTTCCCTCTTTTGCTCATCCATCAGCATTGAACTGCTGGCCGAACTGTTGAGTGACGTCTTTAGCGCTCGCGTGCTGATTGCCCTGATCCTTGTCAGCCTGCTCATCCGCTGGCAGCGTGGCCGCAAACCGTGGTACCGCTCCCGTTGGGATGACGATGACTGGCTCTGAGCACACCGCACAAACACATCTTGCATCTTCCACACACCATGCCCCGGACGGCTCACGCCACCGGGGTAACTTTTTAAGGATTCCCCATGAAAAACTCTCTGCAAACCCTCTCCGCCTGGATGATTTACTTCGACACCCGGCACGAACAGGCAGCGACCATCGCCGCCCGGCTCTCCGCCCATATCTTCCCCGCAGACGCACCACGCGACCCGCTGGCGGCAGTGCGGCAATACCTGGAAGCCCACGGCTATCCGCCCCAATGGGCGCTATCGGTGCGTAGCGCTACCGACTTCATCGGTGAACGCAACCGCAGGGAGACAATACCGCCGCGCGAATACCGCGCCCTGGTCTATCTCGCCCACGGCGACGACGGCCGGCTTGACGGCGCACGTTGGTTGGCCTTCTGCGAGCGTGAGGACTTCCATTATCACGTCCCGCGCGCAGCCGCACGCCGCGTCTTCAGCATGGTGTTGCACGATGCGGAAGACATCGACTTCGCCCTGCTGAATGACCTCTGTCGTAACTACGGCTGCGTGGACAGTGACTTTCTCGTCATCCGTGACGATCCGGGATTGCCGGGCATCGGCGACCTGCACTACCTGCTACGTCACCTCGACCTGAACCCGGACAACTACGAAGACGTCATCTACACACTCGAAGATGCCGACACGGAATGGCTCTATACCCGCCACCGCGACAGCATCCACCGCTGGGTGAATGCAAACGCCATCGACATCCTTGAACAGGCGGACTACCGCCTTGACGAGCTGCTCGACGCGCCGCACCAGGCACGGCAGCGGCTGGTGTATCACTGGGCCTGCGATTTGGTACAGCGGCATTTTGCCGACCGGGGGTATATCCGCCCCTATACCGCCACGCCACCGCTCTTTGCCGATGGCACAGGAGACAGCATTGAAGCAGCAACCTGACCCCGCACAACCCGGCGCAAGCCGGGTTTTTGCTGCGCGCAATCCATTGACCACAAAAGAAGAAGCGGCTATATTGCCCGTGAAAGTTGGCGAACTATACACGCAACCAAATGCCGGACAGTGCGGAATATAGATTCCGCCGCCATCTGAAAATCTGGCTGGTCGCAAGACCGGATGGCTCCTTTTTCAAGCCGCTGCGTTACGCAGCATTTCACCCGCAGGGGACACAGTTCCCTGACGGGTCGGTGTCCCTCAACTTTACAGGAGACACTATGGATCCAAAAAAATTGCAGAAGTGGGTCATTTCCTTCTTTCATGGCCTTGACCATGACCAGCGCAAGCAGGTTGCAACCTCATGTAATACCGTGGCCGCCTTGGTCATGGTAAATTACACTATCCAAGGTAGTGGTTTTTCAGCCGTTTTAATGTTGATTATATCTACCCTTCTTTGGGTTGTTAGCATTATCATTGTTCGAAAGAATGATGATTGAGGAGGTTAAAATGTTTACCACATTATTTAATTTATTTGCTATTGGCTTGTTGATATTCGCCATATTAATTGTCTTGGCAGATAAATGGCATAAGGAGGCGAAAGAAAAAGAGAAAAGAGAACACTGATTTCTTTTTCTAACGCTAGACTACTTCATACACTGCTATTTAAATAGCACCTCACCCACAGGGGAACACAGTTCCCCTGCCGGGACTGTTCCCCTGATTTTTTCTTTCATCAACCAGGAGCACGAACATGTCCCTCACCCCATCCGAAATCCGCGCCCTTGCTGACCGTAAATGGAGTGTCCTGCCGGGCACCCAGGACGAAACCGTCAGCGAGCTGCGCGTCTTGCAAAGCGCCGCCGGTTTCTACGTTGGCCGTGTTGAAATCATGCCAGAAGGCCACGAATTCCCGTTCTGCCGCGAAAGCGGGTATTACCCTACCCGCGAAAAGGCAGAAAGCGCGCTTGAATTTTTGCGCGAACTCGAACACGAGCCGGAATAACCTGCCACGCCTTCTCAATTCCTGATGCAGCCCGCTGCATCGCCTCCCACAGGGGAACACTTCCCCTGTGGCGGTGTTCTCCTGTCCTTTTACGCAAACCGGAGAACACCATGAATTCCCGTACTTATATGCTCCACACCGATCCCGGCCACGGCTGGCTCGAAGTGCCGATGGCGGAATTGCGCCGTCTCGGCATTGCCTGGAGCATTTCATCCTGCTCTTATCGCCATGGCGATACTGCCTATCTCGAAGAAGACTGCGACGCGCCGCGCTTCGTTGAGGCTCTACGTGCGCAAGGCATCGAAGTCAAATTCGTGCCGCGCTACCAGGAGGTAACACCCATCCGGCGCTACCCTCATTACTGGTGCGAGGCCATGACCGGCTGATGCCGCATCACCACATTTCACTTCAACCCCACGGGGAATACTGTCCCGTGGCGGTGTTCCCCTTCTTTCAAGCAAACGGAGAACACCTATGGAATCTTGTTTTATCGGGTTATACTGGAGTAAAACCAATCCGGGAATAACCATGTCAACCACAATCCTCACCATCCGCAAAAGCGGCAATGCCAGCATTGTTTCCCTGCCCAAGCTGCTGCTGGAACAACTCGGCATCGGCATTGGCGACAGCTTCAATGCCACCCTTCAGGACGGCAAAATTATCCTTGAGCCGTCCAAAGTGGAGGAACTGACGCTGGAGCAAATCCTGGAAGGAATTACACCAGAGACTTACCAAACGGCAGAAGACCAAGACTGGATGAATATGCGTCCGGTCGGGAAGGAATTGCTATGAGCCGCTATATTCCGGAACGGGGTGACATCATCTACATTGACTTCGACCCGGCCAGCGGACGCGAAATCCAGAAGCGCCGTCCGGCTTTGGTGGTCAGCTCGCAACTGCTCTCCCGGCAGACCGGCTTTGCCCTGGTGTGCCCGATTACGTCCACCCGTCGCGGCAACAATGCGGAGGTGGATATTGATGGCGAAATCATCAGCGGTGTGGCCATTTCCATCCAGCTCAAATCCCTGGATTATCGTGAACGCAAAGCCGAGTTTGTCGAAAAGGCAGATCAGGCGACTGTCGCCAGAATGAGTATGCTGCTGCAAAAGCTCGTTGCCATCTGATTCGTTAACCTGAACACACCGTAGCGTCCGCTACGGTTTTTTTCATCGCGGCCTTGCCGCCCAACCCCGTGGGGAACCCTTCCCCGCCGGGGTGGTGTTCCCCGTTTATCCAAACCGGAGAACACCATGAACAACCTCAATCCTGCTGCTACTGCGGCAAATACCACCCCCTACGGCGACATAACCCGCGCCGATGTCGAAAACCTGCTTGGCGCGACGCGCCTTGCCGCCCTGCGCGCAAACAGCAAACATTGCCACAAACAGGGCCATGACCCGCAACCGGTCGTGCATCTCTACCTGCCCGGCAGCAGCCACCAGTGGCTGCTGACCGAGCTCCATACCCACGATGACGTGGCTTTTGGTCTCTGCGACCTCGGTGCCGGATTCCCGGAGCTTGGCTATGTTGATTTGCGCGAAGTGCTGGCGGCAGCCGATTCCGTGAATGCGGAACTGCGCTGCAATCTGGCCTTCCGGCCGGTAGCGCCGCTGTCCGAATATGCCGAACAGGCACGCCGCGCACAGCGCATCGTCCTCTCCTGGAAAGGCGCGCCTTCGCCCTGGCCGGATGCAGAGGACACCGCTACGGCAAGCCCTGTACCAGCAGGCGCAAATACGGCTGCTCCTGATGCAGCCACCGACGTGTCCATTGCTGATGCAGTGATGTGCAATACGGCCATTGCTGATGCAGGCGTCGACGCACCAATCGCTGATGCAGACAAAACGGACGACGGCGATGTCATGCCGCTGGCCCAGTTCCTTGCCGAGTTCGGCGAACCGCTGATGGCGCAAATCAACCGGCAAACGCCGGTGGTCTATGACGGCCGGCACGACAACTGGCAGGACGACGTCCTCGCCGGGCTGAAACGCCAGCCCTTCCCCGCGCAGAAACACCGCATCCACGCCTGCTATGCCGGACTGGTCACGCACGGCCTGCCTGCGGTATTTCTCAACGGCGAAATGGGTACCGGCAAAACCCTGATGGGCATCTGCGTTTCGGCGCTGATGCAGCATGAATACTCGCGCAAACCCGTCCTGGTCATCTCACCACCGCATCTCGTCTACAAATGGCGCCGCGAAATCCTCGACACCGTGCCGCAGGCAATGGTGCATGTCGTCAACGGCAGCAATGCCATCGGCGAGTTGATTCGCTTCCGCCGTGCGCTGGTTGAGGGACGCCTTGACCCGAAACGAGTGCATTACCTCATCTTTGGCCGGGTGCGAATGCGCATGGGCTTCTACTGGCGACCCGCCTACTGGAAGCGCCCCTACCGCTTCACCATGATCAATGACAAAGGCGAGCGAACCGTTGGCGGTTACGATGCCGTTGCCTGCCCTGGCTGCGGAGCATACCAGCGCAACAGCGCCGACGAACCGATACTGGCCACCCCGGAATGGGGAACGGAGCAGCGCAAAAGCTGCCAGCAATGCCAGCAGCCGCTGTGGACCATGCGCCACCGCGAAAGCGAAGACGAAACGGCGGAGCGCAAGCTACGCAAATTCCTCCTGCAACTGCCCGGTATTGGCAAAGTGAGTGCCGACCGCCTGGTTGAAACCTTCGGCGTTGAGATGCTGACCCGCATCATTGACGACAACGTGCAGGATTTCGTGAACCTCTGCGACAGCGAAGGCAACTTCGTTTTCAAGGACAAACACGCGGCCGCGCTGGAAAAAACGCTGGGACGGCTGGAATTCGCGCTGCGGATGATCAGCTATCAGCCGTCGGAGTACGTCAAACGCTACTTCCCGCGCAAAGCCTTCAGCCTGGCCCTCATCGACGAGGCGCACGAGTACAAGAATGCCGGTTCCGCGCAGGGACAGGCAATGGCGGTACTGTGCAACGAAGCCGAGAAGGTGCTCTGCCTCACCGGCACGCTGATGGGCGGTTACGCCTCCGACCTGTTTTACCTGCTGTTCCGGGCGATGCCCGGGGTGATGGTGCAGATGGGCTACGGTGCCAACCGGCACAACTCCTTCGCCGCAGCGGAAACCCGCTTCATGCGCCAACACGGCTGCCTGATAGACGTCTTCAGTTACAGCGGCGACCAAAGCGAATCCTTCCAAACCGCGCGCGGCAAAAAGACCACGTTGCACGTGAAGAAGGCACCGGGATTCGGGCCGATGGGTATTGCCCAGTTCATCCTGCCGCATACCGTCTTCATGCGTCTGACCGACCTGGGCGAAGGCATCCTGCCGGCGTACAGCGAAGAAACACGGATGGTGATGATGAGCGGCGCCATGCTGCAACACTACCGCGTGCTGAAACTGAAGCTGACTGCCGCCCTCGAAGCCGCGCTGGCGCGCCGTGACAACCGCCTCACCGGGGTGGTGATCAATGCGCTCTTGCGCTGGCCGGATACCTGCTTCCGTGCGGAGCAGGTGACCCATCCGGGTGAACGCAGCATCATCCTCGCCGAAGCTCCGTCACTGTGCGATGACGACACGCCTACACCGAAAGAGCAGGACATCCTCGACGTTTGTAGGCAAGAAAAACAGCTGGGGCGGCGGATTATCGTCTATACCACCTACACCGGTCGGCATGACACCTCAAGCCGCCTGCGCAACCTGTTGCAAGCGGCGGGATTGAAAGCGGCCGTACTGCGTTCAACGGTGAACAGTGACGCGCGTGAAGACTGGATTGCCGACCAGGTGGAGCATGGTATTGACGTGCTCATCACCAATCCCGAACTGGTGAAAACCGGGCTGGATTTGTTGGCATTCCCGAGCATCTACTTTGCACAGACCGGCTACAACGTCTATACCGTGGCGCAAGCCTCAAGACGCAGCTGGCGCATCGGGCAAAAAGACGCGGTGAAGGTTTACTACGCCTGCTACGAAGAAAGCGCCCAGGTGGACTGCCTGGAGCTGATGGCGAAGAAAATCAAAACCGCGCTCTCGACGATGGGCGTCATGCCGGAAACGGGACTCGACGTCTTCGACGAGGAAGAAAGCGAAGCCTCGCTGACCGAGGCGTTGGCCAAACAGCTGCTGCAAAAATAACCTTCTGCCTCTGCTGCGCCCCGAAAGGGGCGCTTTTTTACGCGCGCTATCCCAATTAGTGACAGCGGTTCAGACCATGAACTTGATTTTAGCGACTGTATTTTGTTTTTTTAAAACACATTTTCACGGGCTGAAAGAAATTTAAAAAACGTAGTATTTTTATGGCAGACGAGAAACTGGCATATGCTTAATTTTTTTGTTCCAGCTCTCTATATTCATCACAGCACAACCTTTTGCAAATGGCCATTTATTGCCGCCCGGTCCAAGTAACGGAATATTACGTTTTAGTGCTTCCGTGCGCCGCATGAGATCTACGGAGGTAAGCGAACTGATGGCAACTAATACCAGGTAATAAATGGGTTTTTCGCATCTTTTCTCCCCATATTCGTATAGCCAGGTGTCACGAAATTTGGTTTTCAAAGTTTGATCGAATTCGCCCGCTTTAAATTTCCTGATATACTCTGTTGTATTCTCTGGCGCTGCGCCTGGAGCCTCCGGATCTTTGAACTCAACAAAACAGGTATAAGCGGAATATTCAATAATAAAATCTACCGCTTTCATACAATGCAGCAATTTGTGTATGGCAGGTATATCAAACTTTCTTCCTGTCGCATTGGCTGGTAAAACAAGCTGCAAATTGCGCTCAGTCAATACGGTCATGGTTCTACCACTTCGTCTGATGCTACTTCATGGGTATCTACTTTAGGATATTCAAATATTTTACCCAAGCTGCGTTCCAGCTCGCGGTCATAGAGTGTGTCAAGAGTCTCCGTGATCAGGTTGGGATCCACCCCAATATAACTGTTACTGGTTCTTGCCTGCACGCTGTCAGTCTCGTCACGAAATAACGAAATATAACGAACGCTATCACTATCTTTTTGCCGCAAGTCAAATTCTTTCAACAGAACATAATTATGTGTCGAGAGAAATATCTGCACTCCCATGCGTTGCAATTCCAGCAGAATTTCAATGACTTCACCGAGCAGGGACGGGTTCAGGTTTGCCTCCGGCTCATCCCAAAAAAGCACGGAACCGGACAGCAATGTTCCATTTTGAATAAGTAACCAAATCAGGGCGAGCTTACGCATTCCTTCTGCCAACAAGGTAAATTCCAGTTCTCCCTGTTTGTTTTTCAGAAAGAAATATTCTCCTTTGTTGATGACCTTGCCATCAAGGGTTTTCTGTAACAAGTCCAGCAAGCGTTGTCGCCCTTTGTCAACAGGGCCTTTGAGCTTTGGTAAAAAGGCAAATTTGATAATATCCAGATAGACTTCTTCAAAAGCTATTTCACGCCGTGATGCCGTGGCCAAAAAACCCGGCGCATGCGCCAGCATTTCTTTTACCGGTATATAGGCGCTAATCAATTCTTTTTTTCCCCAACCAGTATTACCGGTAATTTTTACTGTTTCCGGTTTGTCAGTATGGTTGGAAAATTCCGCCGTCAATTTTCCGCTTTGTCGGATAACTGCAATTTTGGTGCTGATACTGCCAGCCTGCCGACGTGACAGACGTCCAATCCGGCCTTCATAGGGACTGAAAGTATTGCGCAGTTTCCAGGCGAAACCTTTCTCCCGGTCCTCACCCGTAGTAACGGCACATGCTGCATATAATGTTTTTAGCAGATGCGTCTTGCCGGTACCATTGGCACCAATAATGACATTGATGCCGGGGGAAAATTCCTGTTCCAGGTTGGCAAAAGATGTGAAATTTTCCAAATGGATGCGGGTGATTTTGCTCATGCTTGGCAATCCTGTTTGTTTCTTGTCTTTAATACACTGCAAGTGAGTAATATCATTATTTGCCGATATTCATTGGCACAAAATTTAGTAATAATACTCATGGCGCGTCGCGGCTAGACTAGACTCATTTTTGCGCTGCTGTTATTGCTACGCGCCGGAAACATATCCGGCTGATCCAGAATATCTTTGTTTGCATTTCTGACCCGCGCAATCGTCGCGCGAGAGACGCCAATTGCCCGTTCTATGGCGGAGTAGCTGATACCGTGCCGTAGCATCTCGACAATGGCGTTGTGCTTCTCCGTGTTCGGCCGCCGTCCCCGGTACTTCCCTTCTTTCTTTCCTTTGACGATGCCCTGTGCCTGCCGCTGGCGACGCATCACATAGTCCTTGCGCGCTACCGCCGCCAGGATGTCGATGATCAGCACATTGATGGCGCGCATGATGGACGCGGTCAGCTCGTCGTTACCGAGCACCATGTAGGTGGTTGGCAGGTCAATGGCGACGATGTTGATGCCGTTCTCGGAAATCATCCGCTTCAGTTTCTCCCAATCCTCATTCGCCAGACGGCTCAGGCGGTCGATACTCTCCACCAACAGGGTATCGCCGGGTTTGGCTGTGTCGAGCAGTCGCATGAGCTCCGGCCGGTGCAAGGTTGCACCAGAGATGTTTTCAACAAAATAGGCGGCGATGCGCTGCCCATGATCAGCAACAAACTGGTCCAGTTGTTTGCGTGCCCGATTGGCATCCTGTTCCGAGGTGCTGGCACGCAGATAGGCGTACACGAAGTTCATGGTTCCTCCATTATTTGTCCATTTTTATGGCGGGTGGTCTCATATAGATGGTTTCATATTACCGGTTTAGTATAGGTTATCTCATAATTCGTTTTACGGCGCAAAAAAGGTGTTTCGTTGGGGTATACCCTAATGAAACATCAAGGCGGCAAGAAATAATCACCTAGTGATATGTTTATGTATGCTTATAGTAGATAGTGTTGTAAGGGCGGTTGCAACTCACCTGATGCGATAATATGATTTTGGAAACATCACTTTCGACCGGAGCATCATGTCAGAACCGACTAAAGTCTTTACCGCCCACATTCCACTCTCACTGGCTGACCGCATTGACCAGATGGCAGAACAACTGGAACACACCCGAGCCTGGGTAATCAAGCAGGCACTCGCCAACTGGATTGCCGAGGAAGAAGCCCGCGACCGTCTGACACAGGATGCCATGCTTTCCGTGGAAGAAGGCAAGGTGGTACCACATGGACGGGTACTGGCCTGGGCGGACAGTCTGGACAGCGAAACCCCGCAACCGCTGCCGCGCTGATGCAATTGCATTGGGCAGTTGAGGCGCTGGATGATGTACAGCGTTTGTACGATTTCATCCTGCCGCATAATCCCAAGGCAGCGGCAAGGGTTGTGCAAAAATTGGTGCGCGCGCCGCAAATGCTGCTGGAACATCCGCGTATTGGTGAACAGCTGTTTCGCTTTTACCCGCGCGAAGTCCGCCGTCTGCTGGTTGATGCTTACGAAATTCGCTACGAAATCCAAAACGACGATATCTATATTTTACGCATCTGGCATAGCAGGGAAGCGCGTCCATAACGTCGTATTGACAAATTTTTACATCTTTGCTGCAATGGCTACATAGCCGCACTTGCTCAAGGTGCATCACGGACGCCATGCCAACATCCTGCGTCCAGCCATCACGGCGTTGGCATCTTTTCAATCTGCTGCCACGACAGCTTCTTCAACCCGCAGGGGAAACATCCCCTGTACGGGTAAGTTTCTCCTGTTTTTTTATTTCAATTCACAGGAGAATCTTATGAACACTCTGATTCCGAACAAAATGCCAGCTTTCTGGCACCAGTTTGACTTTATCACCCTGCTAAATTCGCCCCATGCCCATGTCTGCTGGGATTATGACGTGGATTACTTTTCTTGGAAGAGAAATGGTATCGAAATCACCGGCAGAATTTTCGGTGATTATCACATGGTATCTTCTTTTAATGGGCATCAACTTGAAAAAGAATACCTGAAGTTGAATGTCGTCATAACCCATTTCTTTGCCCAAAAGAAACTGGTTAGCTATCTGGCCGCAGAAAATGATGACTGGATTACCTGGTCCTCACCAGAATCCTTGATCAAAGCAGTAAGGTATAAAACACGGGAAGGTCAACAGCCATCACAGCAAGAATGCCTTGAGAATATTCGCAATTGGTTGGTTCGGTTGATTGACTTTCTCGACCGAAAAAGCTATTCGGAACTCAATGCACTTTCCTGGACCGGATATGATGCCGAACGCTGGCGAGAGATTGAGATGACGGCCAGAATGGCGTACCTCCCCATCTCCTTGGCTTGTTATCGTGCAGAGGTGTGTCATGATTGATACTCTCCGCAGCAAGATTGACGTTGTCCGTTCGTTGGGTGAACGGGTCTCGCTGTTACGCTTACGCAACCGCTCCTATATCCTGGTTGAGAATCGCCGTGACCGTGTGTCCGAAAGAACCGACCAGTTAATTCCCTTGCCGCCCTGTTTCGGGTGGCAGGAGTGTCTGGCAGCGTTTCATGCGCAGGCGCTACAATGGCGTAAACAGCCCGAACAGATCCACTATTTGCGTGGTGACGGCATCGAGCATGTACGTTTCCTGCATGGTGATTATCATGTCTTTATGAACCAGCCTGATTTGGGTTATTTCCTGGTCAGTATTATCGGCAATGAATCGGCAATACCGAGCTATGGCATCGTTGACCTTTCTGCTGATCTTGAGCCCCTAAAGCTAATTCGCAGAATTGAGACGTTGTGTCAGAAAACGGAAATTTGCCTGGCCGTGTCCGGTACAGCCTGCCTGTTCCGTAATCCTGCAAGTGGCCGTTATTTTGCTGTGCGTTTTGGCAATAAGTGCGAGTTATTTGGCAAGTGCATCAAAGAAATCGTGCTGTTACCGGAAGAGAGCAACGTTGTGTTTCATGCGTTTGAACAACAGGCGCGTGATTGGGAACGCCGTTTCGGCACACCAAATGTCGTTTGCGATATCCCTTTCTGATTGTTACCCGGCGCAAGCCGGGTTTTTCTTTGCCTGAATGAAGGCAATGGAACTATTTACACATTCTCAACACAAAAAAGCGTCCAAAGAGGACGCAATCCATAAGGAGATTTAAATGTTCATAAAAGAGGTGGAGAAATATTAAAGCGACATCGTATTTCCGTCAAGCCAAGTTTTTCTGTATCTCGTTCTCACGGATGAAATGAATTTGCTATATCCCCGGCAGCTCGGCCTGCGTCATCGCCACTTTCGCCGCCTGCCATTCCTGCTCCAGCAGATCTTCAATGAGCTGCCGTTTGGTACAACCCCGCAGTCGCGCGAGCTCGTCCAGCTGCACGAAACAGCGCGGCGAGACCCACATGTCCAGCCGCTTGTTGCAGGGATTGTAGTATTTCTGTCGTGGGCTTTTCTCCGGGCTTTTACCCGGATGCCGCTGTGCCGCATCAAACAGGTCGGGTGTGTACGGGTCGTTGGGGTCTTTCATCCAACGTTCCTACATCGCCAATCCCGGCTGTACCGTGCGCGCCGCATGCAAATCGGCATATCGTTCGTCCAACTCAATGCTGAGCCAGCGACGCCCCAGTCGAGTTGCTTCTGCCGCCACGGTACCGCTGCCACCGAACGGATCAAGGACGCAATCGCCGGGACGGCTACCAGCAAGGATGCAGGGCGTGACCAGTCCCGGTGGGAACGGAGCGATGTGGCCATGCCGGCTGGGAATATTGGCAATACTCCAGACGCTGCGCCGGTTACGCAGTGCGGTTGACCGGGTATGCGGACGGTCACGGCGATGCTGGCTGTCGTGGTGCCCAGGAACACGCAGCGTGGTGTTCTTGCCCTGTGTGCGGGTGAAGCTCGCCCGGCTGTCAGCATCCGCTTGGCCATAGATGCGCGACGGCTCACGGATGGCTTCGTGATTGAAGTAGTAGCGCTCGTGTTTGCTAAGGAGGAATAGGTACTCGTGCGCGCGCGTGCAGCGGTCGGTTACCGATTCTGGCAGCGGGTTGCTTTTGTGCCAAATGATGTCCTGGCGGAGAAACCAGCCATCGTCTTGCAAGGCCAACGCCAGCCGCCACGGGATACCCATCAGATTTTTCGGCGGCAGGCCGCCCCTGTTGAAGCCCGTACTGTAGCTGTCGCCCAAGTTGAGCCAGAGCGTACCGTCGTCGGCCAGCAGGTCGTGTACCAGACGAAACACCTGTAGCAGTGCCGCGAGGTAGTCCTGCATGGTCTGCTCCAGTCCGATTTGTCCCGGCAGGCCGTAGTCACGCAGTCCATAGTAGGGCGGTGAAGTGATGCAGGTTTGTACCCGCACCCCGGCGGCGATGAGCTTCGGCAAAATGACGCGGCAGTCGCCGGTAATGACTTGGTCAGCCTGCATGGCGCATCTCTAGCATTGCCTCCGCCATCGCCCCGGTACCGTCTTCGCTGCGCGGCAGCTTTATCTTGCCTATGCTGATGTCCCAGGCCTGCTGGTACTGCTTCAGCAATTTTTTGCCCGCCTTTTTTGCCGCTGTCGAGACGGCACCGTTGTGCGGTCCGCGATGTTGTTCGATTCGGTAACGTCCGTTGCGACGTTCTATCCCCAAGGTCGAGCGTCTCCCATCCGGCTCGCATACTGCCCAGGCACGATATCCTTTGCCATGGCAGCGCATTGTGTAACCGGCGATACAGTGGTGCATTTTTGCGCTTTCAGCAGCCAGCGCTGCGGCATCTTCCAGCGGGGTGAAGACGATGCCGTCAATTTCTGTTTGCGGTAGCAGGCTTCGCCAGGCAAGCGGTTGTCCGTTGTCGTCGTAACGGATTGTGCGGGCGATGGCGACGCGCCGGTGCCAGTCATCGCTGCGCCGCTTCAATGCCGCCCAGGTGGACTGTTTGTGCGGATGCCCCTGTTCCAGTCCTTCTGCGCTCAACCAGTCGGCAATGTCGCCGATGACGTCGTTGCCTTGCGCTTTCAGCGCGGCAAAACCTTCCTGTTGCCACAATTGGTGGCAATGCACGAGGTAACAGCGCAGCAACTGCTGCTGTTTTACCGCCGGCATGGTGTCGCAACGGCTGCGGAAGCCCTTCATCAAACCGGCATATACCCGCGCCGGCAGGCGCAGGCTGACATTGGCGGCAGCAAGTGCGGTGATCACCTCGTGCTCGTGTGCACCGTGTACAAACCAGGCGCGCACCACGGTTAGCGGCGCACGGCGCAGCCAGTTCCAGGCAGCGACATCGTCAAAGGCGCAAAGCGGTCGCCAGTCCGGCTGATCAAAGGCAAAAATGCCGTCCGGATTGTAGCCGTATGCCACGTGCGTCCGCGTCCTCTCCGGTCGCACCGGTCTGCGTTCCAGCGCGGTGCTTTTGCGTCCGTCCCGGACCCACAGCTTGCGCGAAAAGAGGTCATCCCGCCCCCATTGCGCGGGGTCAATGCCCGGCAACAGCGGCAGCAGGTTGCGGTGTTCGCGTGCCACCTTCAACAGCGTCGTGCGGTGACAGTCACAGGCGAGATAGCGGGTAAAGGTCGCGGCGCCGTAGTTGATGGCCAGCAGCGCCGAATGCACCTCGCGGTCGAGAATGTACCGATAAAAGTCGCGGCGCAAAGACATCGCTGCCTGCGCCATTTTCGCATCGTCCAGTTTGCCCTGGCTGGCCGGGTGCAGTACCTCACCGCCCCAGCCAACCGATTCTTCCCTGCCAATAAAACGTCCGCACAAGACACCGAACAGCTGGTAGTCGTGCCGTTCGCGGCACAGTTTGCCATCATCTGTTGTTGGCAGGTGTACCGTTTGCGGCAATTCGTGATAACCGGCGGCAGCGAGCGCCCGCCACAGCATCAGCCTGATGATGTCGCGCCACCAGAGCAGATCGGGACGTCGGCTGCGCGGGTAGAGGGGAATGACCGGCCAGCCTGCCGGACAGGTAGTGCGCCGCCATACCCCGTTTTGCAGATCAAAAACGGACAGGCGCAAATCGCTGTCATCGCCCTGCCGCTCCATCCGCCACAGGTTGCAGATGGTCAGCCGCCGCAGCCCGTCTGCCGTTTCCCCGTACTGCGACAGCCGGGTGAGGTTGTGGCGGTGGATGTAGTCCAGCGCCTGCTCCCAGACGCGGTTAAAGCGCGCATCGCCAAAAGGCGCGGCGGCACGGCGTTTTGGTTGCACTTCCGGGGCGGTTTCAGGCAAAACTGCGGCAGATGGCGCCGCTTCAGGGTGGGGTTGCAAATCCATGCCGGCTTCCTGTAGCTCAGTCACAACCGGACGAGCCGGAATCCGAATCGCAGGAGCTGGAGCTACCGCCGTCGTCGTGTGATGCAGACATCGCATGATGATGACTGCCTGATTCGCTGGCATCCTGATGTGCCGCGCGTGTGCTGGTGGCAGAAGTTGCCTGCTGCATTTGCGCAAAGAGTTTCTCCGCCCGGCCATTGTCGTGTTCCGGGATGGTTTCCCGTGCCGGGGATGTTGGTGTTTCATCCACGCCCGCATTTTTGCGGGAAAACAGCAGGTCGTAAAGCCAGCCGAGGAAACCGTCGGACGGCGCGCTGCGGGATTTTTTCGGTTGCTTGCAGTTCATGAGTATTCCTCCATATCAGTCTGGAAAAGTGTGTATCCGGTGTGCATAATTCGCGGGATGAACAGCAAAGAAATCATCCGGCGGCTGTTGCAAGAGGGCTGGATACGCGACGGCGGTCAGGGCAGCCATCAGCGCTTCGTCCATCCCGACCGTCCCGGTCATGTCACCGTCCCGCATCCGCGCAAAGACTTCCCCTACGGCACGCTGAAAGCCATTTTTGCCCAGGCCGGTTGGGGCAAGCCATCGGCAAAATAAGGAGAGCATCATGTTATACCCTGCATTTGTTGAACTCGGCGACGAGACCCATGCCTACGGCGTGGTATTGCCTGATTTTCCCGGCTGCTTTTCTGCCGCCGATGAAGCGAAAGACCTGCCTGCGATGGTGCAGGAGGCGGTAGAGGTACATCTGCAAGGCACGGATGGCGCACTGCCCCAGCCGTCTCGCATCGAAGATTTGCGCCATCTGCCCGACTACGATTACGACGGGGTGTGGATGCTGTTTGACATTGACGAGTCGCGCATTTCCAGCCGCGCCCGGCGCTTCAATGCAACCCTGCCGGAAAACCTGCTGGCTGCCATTGATGATTACGTCGCCAAACACGGCGGCAGCCGCAGCGGTTTCCTTGCCGAAGCGGCACGGGCGAAGCTGAAAACTGTTTGACGCCGCCGGACGCCGTACTGGCGGTGCTTTTGGGGTACGTCGATGGTTCATGCGGTTTCTTCCCTTTGCCGCCGCCGGTAACGCAATACCCCACTGCTTTCACCGTCTTTGCTGTCCTGCTGCTCCAGTTGGAATATTTCGGCAAATACCTGTAGCAGTCCATCCTTTTCCCGTTCGTCTCTGATGCAGGCTTCCCACGACTGCGGGTTGTCGCGGCATTTTTCCCAGGCGTTGCTGCCGTCGTTGAGGTGCAGGTAGAGGCGACGCTCGCACAGGTCGCCGAAAAAGAGCAGGCAGGCTTCGCCCGGCACACCTGGCCAGGGTACGGCATGGATGCCTTGCACCCCGCCGGGCTGCTGGCAGAGGCGGTAAACAAACTCCGGCAGGCATTGCCGTGATGCCGGACCTAGGTGCCAGGCGTCATCATCAAGATTGGGCAGAGTGACGGTGCGCATGACGGCGGCAAAGGTGCCGGGAAAGGCGGTATTACCGCTGTATAGCCGCTGCCACTCGTCGAGCACCGTTTGCAGGGCGGTGCGGGTCAATGCCGCCACGTCTTCGCGCCTGGCGTCAAAATCGTGCACGGCAGGCGGCAGCGGGTAATTTTTGAGCAACAGCAGTTCCGCCCCCCGGTGCACTTCAATCTCTAGCCGGTCTCCGTCGTCTTCGGCGGCACGGTAGTGCCAGCCGAGCGCCATGCCGACCTGTGCGTCATGCAGCCCGTCGTCGCCGAGTTGTTCGCGGAGGGTCGCGTGAATGACCGCACAACGCCGCGCAAATGCGCGTGCGTTGGCATAAGCGGTTTCGACTTCCGGGTCGTCTGCCGGATTGAAGGACTGTATTTCGACTTCCATCAGCGCCGTTGCCAGCACTTTCCCCTGCCAGTACAGCTCAACGGCAATCTCCGGCGTGCGCCGCCCGTAGCTGGCGAATACGGTGTAGCCCTGTGGCAATTCAGTATTCAGCGGGTTATACATGGCGTGTCTCCTATGCAGCCGCGCTGCCCGGACTGTCCTCAAAGCGTAGCTGCAACAACAGATCTACGACGTGCTCACCCTCCGGCGGCAGATGAACCGTTGGCTGGCAGACGATACCCCAATTGCGCGGCTGTTTGACCAGCGTCATCGCTTGTTCTATGTCTTCTGTCGCCATGCCGGGTTGGGCAGCAATACGGCGCAAACCCTGGAGAATCTCGACAATGCCAAACGGAGACAGAACACCGTTGTGGATTTGTTCACCGGTCAACAGATGAATGGCGGCGGTTACGTAGCGAATCGGTGTGTCGTAGTACGCGGCAAACCCCAGGCCGTTACGCACCAGCAGCGCCGCCACTTCCTTGTTACGGTATTTCTGCGCCGGGTTGGCGAGGACAGTGCGCAGGGAACGCCAGATGTTTTTGTCAAAAAAGGTGGTGATAAAGATCTCGTCCCGCCAGTCGCAGCTTGCTTCAGGTTCGTCCAGCAATGTGGCGCGATAGCAGGGCGTTTCATGGGTCAAGAGCGCTGCCAGCTGTACCCCGTGGCTTTTGCGACGCAGCAACCAGGATGCAACCACTTCACGGCAAAACCCGGGCAGTTCCGTGATCCGCCACAGGCAGACGCCTGGCGGGTAATCCGCATCGCCACTCACACCGGGAATACCCAGCCGGTCAAGGTGCAGGCTTTCTTGCCAGCATTGATTGTCGGCGAAAGCCACCTGCCACAGCGCGGCGTAGTGTTCCGTCAGGGAGTTTTCCGGCAGCAGCAGCGCGATGTTGTCGGCGCGGATGTTGTTGCCGGTCGCAAGATGGCAGTGCTCAAAATTCAGGGTGTGGCTCATGCGTTTTCTCCTTCGATGTTGCTTGTGGGGTGGGGGTAAATCGTGCCGTTTGCGCCTTGAATATTTTAGAGTTTATAGAATTAAAAAGAACAAGATCACTACTGTTGTTAACCACAGAAGGGGATATAGCGCTGCAATATCAGATTTATGTATAATACCCATAGAGTCGCATATATTTATCAAAATTACATTTGTAATTAATAAAGCGATACAGATAATCAGACAAATAATTGCATTTTTTCCATTTTCTTCATAGATGTTTCCTTTACAAAATAATGCAGAAAAAATTGCCACCACAGACAGCAAGCTAAACATTAATATCATAAATAGTGCCATTTTTATCTCTCTTTTTACTGTAATTGCTTAAGATTGAACACTTGCACTTGCCACCATACGTTGCAGTCCGTATTTGAGCGATCCCGGGATGGCAGCGGTAATAGTGGATTTATTGTCTTTCCATGTATTCATGGGTTTCTCCGGCTGTGCCAGGATGATTCGTTTTAACCTTCAGCCAGGCCCGCCAAGAGAGGGATGGTCCTGACCTGTTATAATTCCGTCTCTTATCACCAGTATGGAAACAAAATTTTCACCAGGTTCCTGTCTGCTGCTCTCACTCCAGAAAAAATAATAACCATCTTGTACAAAACCCAATTTTTTCAAGCGGCCGTTACGGAAGGATTCCGCTATGTCCAGCATCAATGATTTTGCCTTTTTTATGGCAGTTTCCCGATCATTGACGACATAAACCGGGAATACATCACCTGCGATATGGCCATGCTGAACAAGATACTGAATATGTGGTTTGTCGGAAGTTTCCATGTCTTTCCCGTTCTCAAAATGAAGATTGCGCATGCGATTGCGGCACACCCTGCGCGTCGTTCTCGCTGTGGGTGCAGGCGGGGTAATTGCTGCAACCCCAAAAGGCACCGCGTGAGCCGCTGCGCTTTTGCAGCCAGCCCTTGCCGCAGGCGGTGCAGGGGTATGTTTTGTCGATGGCCTTGCGCTTGCTAGCGGCGGTTTTGTTGCCTGACGCAGCTTTGCCACCTGAAGCAGGCCGCGCGGTTGTGGCGCCTGAAGCAGCAGCGGCTTGTATCCCGCCTGTTGCCGCCGGGGGACGTTCGCCCCATGCGCCCGGTTTGCCGCCGTCATCCGGGGCGCTGTGCGTGCAGGCGGGGTAGCGGTCGCAGCCCCACCAAAAGGTGTCCTTCTTCTTGCCGGGACGGCGTTGCAAGAATCCCTCACCACAGGCGGGACAGGGATGGTCATGGCTTTTCTCCACCCGCTTGCCCGGCTTGCCGTGCTCGTCCGGCAGCGTCGTCTGACAGGGATTCGGCTCGCGCTGGTAGTTGGAGCAACCCCAGAAGAAGCCGTTTTTGCCTTTGAGGCGGCGCAAACGCCCGTCGTCGCAATTGGGACAGGGGAAGGTCTCTGCCGCCCCGGCGAGCGGCTGAACCGAGGTGTCGGCGGCGAATAACGCCAGTTGCGCATCGAGCGCCTGGTCATAGTGTGCAACTACCGCGCGGTAGCCCGCCTTGCCGTGGGCGATGGCATCAAGGTGGTCTTCCATGCCACGGGTGTAGGCAATCTCCAGAAAATCGAAACGGCCGCGCAGCGCCTGAACCAGCGCGGTGCCGAGTTCAGTTGGCACAAACTGCCGTTTGACCACTTCAACGTAGCCGCGCTGCTGGATCGTGCCGATGATGCTGGCGTAGGTGGATGGTCGGCCGATGCCTTCGCGCTCCAGCGCGCGGATGAGCGCAGGCTCGCTGTAGCGCGCGGGTGGTTTGGTTTCGAGGTCGAGGATTTTGCCGTCCTCTGGCACGTACTGCGCGCCGACGGCCAGCTTCGGCAGCGGATTCGCCGCTTCCGCTTCTTCCTCGCTGGTGTAATCATCGTCAGCGACGCGCATCCAGCCGTCATAGGTGCGCAGGCTGCCGCTGGCCTTGAACAGCGCCGTGGGTGCGGGTGCGTCGTTGCCAGGCGGCAGGCCGCGCAGGGCGGCGACCGGCGACAGGGTTTGCAGTTGCGCCGTGCGCAGCTGAAACTGCGCATCCTTCATCTGGCAGGCGAGCGCGCGTTTCCAGATGAGTTTGTACAGCGCATCTTGTTGCGCGTTACCCGACTGCGGGTCAAACACATGAAAATCGGTGGGTCGGATTGCTTCGTGCGCCTCCTGCGCGCCATCCTTGGCCTTCCAGGCATTCGCCTTCTCCGGGATGTACTGTGCCTGCCCTTTGGCACGCAAATAGTCCCAGACCATCTGCACGCCCTCTTGCGAGAGATTGGGATTGTCGGTGCGGTGGTAGGTGATGAGGCCCGCCTCAAACAGCGCCTGCGCCAGTTTCATGCACGCCTCTACACCGATTTTCAGCCGGTTTGCCGCCGCCTGTTGCAGGGTCGAGGTGGTGAACGGTGGCGGCGCCTTGCGCGCCTGTACCTTTTCGTCAAAAGCGACCACTACCAGCCCCGGTAGTGCCGCTTCCAGTACCGCGACAGCGGTGTCGCGGTCAGTGATGTAAGGGTGGTCATCCGTGACCAATGGACGGGTGTCCCACTGCGCCGGCCATGACGCAGTACCGGCGTCGCCGGGGAGTTCAACCGCGACGCCAAAGTGTTTGGTCTTCACAAAAGCGCGAATTGCCTCCTCGCGCTCAACCACGAGACGCAGCGCAGGTGACTGCACCCGCCCGGCGGAGATACCGCGCTGACCGAGTTTTTGCCCAGCAAGCGGTGAGACCTTGTAGCCGTAGAGGCGGTCGAGCACGCGCCGTGCCTCCTGCGCGGCAAAGAGGCGGGTATCCACCTGGCGCGGCTGGCAGATGGCCTGTGCGATGGCGGCTTGGGTGATTTCATTGAAGGTGACGCGGCGGCAGGTTTTGCCGTGGCCAATCACCTGCTGCAAATGCCAGGCTATCGCTTCGCCCTCGCGGTCGGGGTCGGTCGCCAGCCAGATTTCATCGGCATCACGTGCCAGCGCCTTTAACCTGGCGATGGTTTTGCCGCTGCGCTCGCCGGCGACGTACTGCGGCCGGTAATCGGGCGGCGCGACGCCCATCTCGCCCGGCGGCAGGTCGCAGATATGACCGTATGAGGCGGCAACCACCCAGCCACTACCGAGGTAGTGCTGAATTTTTTCGGTTTTGTTCGGCGATTCAACGATGAGGAGTTTGCTCATGGACTGGCCTTCAGAGGTGCTACTTCATCGGGGCGATGGTTTCTGTTCCGACAAATGATTCCCGGAAACAACCACATCAAAAAACTCACCGCAGGTAATCCTTTTTGCCAGATCCTCTATTGCATCATCGCTAACAGTAACCGTTGATTTAAAGGCAACGAGCGCCGGACGCAATTCCTCCGGGATTTCGTAACTGTCTTTCAGGTTCCAGATATCCGGGAATACCTTTTTTGCGATTCCAATATCTTTTTTGCTATTTTTGCTTTTCATGTTGTATTTCCATGTGGTTTCTGACAGCAATCACCGGGCGGGTGCGCAATGTATGCCGGGTATCTGCCGGGAACAGCGACTGCCATATGTGCTGCATATGCAATGCCTCGCCGATTTCCCGAATTTGTTGCCGGCATTCGGGCTGACGAATAATGCGCAATTGACGGGGCAAGAAGGGATAATCCGCTTGCAGGAATGCCGAAAGCGCACAAATATCTGCCATCAGGAAAAACATGGCATAAATGCGCCAGGACTCACTATTTACCGCCCATTGTGTGAACAGTACCGCCATGAGGAGTAGTGACAACAATTCCAGCCGGTTCACCCGGCATTGCGCGCAGATAATGCAGTACAGACTGAAAAATCGCCCGCCTGCCTCATCTTTTTGTCCTGCCTGCACCAGCGCCATGATGGCCGCCAGTTCTGCCCTGACGGATTCATTCATCCCGATTCCTGCCGGTTGTTGTGGAAGTTATGAGCACCGGTCCCAGCCAAATATGGACCGTATGTGTGGCTTGCCGTGCTTGCGCCTTGGCCTGTTCGCATTCCTGTTGTTGCATTTGCAAGGCAGGCTGGTAAACAAATCCGTAAAAGATAAAAAAACACACCACCAGCATGAAAGCCTTGTCCTTGCGGAAAAAATAAACCGCCATTGCCATAAAAATCACCGCCAGCACGATGCTGGCTTTGATCATTTCAGGGGTCCATGTGTGGTTCATGACATTTACTCCTGTCTGCCAGATTGCATCTGCATCAGCAATTTTTTGCCGGATGGCATATCGTCCATTCCGACCTGCTCCAGGGCATGACGCACCCCTTCGATATCATTTTTTTCCACCATGTCAATAAACTGGTCACGGGTGATTACGTCTTTTCCCAATACCAGGACGAGGACGAAACAAACAATCAGGGAGCCAAAAATAGAAAAGAGAAAGGCAGGAAAAATATCTTTTGCAAGTTTTCTTGCGTTTTCATTTGCCGCCCCTGTGGCAATCCAGGTGCTGGATGTCCAAACCAGCTCCCGGATAAAGATATATATCCAGCACAGCAGGTTGATGATGACTGTTGCCAGCAAAATGATGACCGTTATGAACAGCCACAGTTTCACAGCCGCACCGGTCGCACCAACCCCGGAAAACTGGCGCAGCATATCTGCCGGGATGGCGATGTTTGACTGTGCCAATGCCGGGCCACCCGGACAAAAAAGCAGAAACAGGCTGCCAACCATTTTTATGACGTGCATGTTATTCACCAGGTTCAAGTGTGGATTGACGGGATTTCGGATTGTCCGCCTGCCAGACGGCACGATGCGGCATTGCCTCACGCATTTCTGCCACCTCTGTCAGTCTGAGCAATTTGGCGGTATGGCGCAGATCACGCTGCAATTGCCCGCTTTTGTGCTGTTCATGCAACAGCCAGGCGAGGTTGGAAACTACCGTCACCGGATAGACCGTCTTTTCCACCAGTGCCCGACCAAGGTGTTCGCCCGCCGTGCCGTTGAGATAGCATGCTGCCAACGACGGCGTCGTATCCGTCATCTCTGCGACGGTCAGTACCGCCATGCACCAGAGCAGGTTGATTTGCGGCGCAGTCAACGGGATATCCCGCAAGGCAGCGGCAAAGCCGTAAGCGTCATCGCGCGCTACAGGCAGCTCCGTATCGCTTCTGCCGTTGCGCTCACATTGTGCGGTCAGGCGCGAGACCGCCGCATTATCGGCATTGGTAATCTGGTCGCCCGCCATGCGCGCCTGCTGTTGCAACTCCCTGAACTGGTTGTCCCAACGCGCGCGGCGTGCCTGTTCTGCCAGGTCGGAATGTTCGTTGCGGCAGGCTTGTTCAAATTCTGCCGCGATGCGCATCGCATCCGTGAGACGCTTCAGCAGTTGCCGGTTGCCGTCGGCGGCAAAGGCACGGATATGCGCGTGCAGCAGGGCGGCTACGGTGTCATCGTCGAGACGCTCGCAGAGCCGGCAGTAATCGTCCTGGGTGTATATGGTGGTAGCCATTGTGCTGTTCTCTGTCATGTCAGTTCCTGCTATCCCGCCTGCTGATACTGTCTACCGAGAAAACTCGTTCGCCTGTTCTTGTGGCAATCGTTCAATCGCATCCAACTCACGCCGGAAGGCCTTGAAACTGCAAACGAGCCGCACGGTTTGTAAGATTTGATGTGTCATATTCATATGTTTTCCTATTCCGGAATGGCCGGTGTCACCTGAATCGGCCCCAGCGGGATGCGCAGTACCAGTTGGCCGCGCTCGTCCAGGTCGCAGGTAGCGTAGAACCAGCTGGTCCAGGCATACTGTCTTTCTTCAATGCGTTTCGTGCCGGTATGCGCGATGTTTTTGTGACAGCTCACCTGCTCCGGGTACACCTTCGACCAGGCGACCCCGCTGGGGGCGGTCGTCGGCCAATAGACCCGGCCAATTTGCGGGTCGGCGAGAATGTCCAGTCCGCGCCGCGCGATGACTGCCGAGGCCTTGGCGTCATCAACGTGATCGACCGTGCCATAACGCGGATAGAGGTGTCCCCAGGTTTCCGGCAGGATGGTGCCGGTACTGGGCGCAATGCGCGGTCCCGGCCACAGGGGATTCCAGATGCGGTGCAGATCCACCAGCGGCCAGCCATGCCGCCACAGGATGGAATCCAGGCCGCTGAGGTAGTACGGCCAGAAGGGCGTGTACGGCAGGGTGCAGAAGTAGCGGCCGCCGGTGCTGACGTCGTAGCCGTCAACCGCGCTGGTGACGCTGTCGTTGGCACGGTCGTAGTCGGTGTAATCGGCACCGTCAATTTGCGACATGGTTTCGTCGTAGCCCAGCGACTGCCGTTCCTGGTCGGTAAACTGTCCCTGACCGCTGCCCTTGTTCTGCCAGCGGTTGAGGAAGCCCGCGCCCGGCGGTGGTTGTTGCTGACCGTTGCCATTCCCGGCGTTGCCGCCGTTGTTGCGCGGCACGTTGCCCGTGCCCTGGAAGTAGCGGCTGTTGGTCGGGTTCGACGGGGCTTTTTGTTTCTCCGGCGATGACGCACTGCTGCCGCTTCCGCCATTGCCGCCGCCGGATTTTTCACCACCTCCGGTTTTCTGGAAGATGATCATCGCCGGGTGGCCGATGAGCGCCGATTCGTAGTGCTGTGGTGCGTAGTGCTTGCCAAACTTGTGGTGCTTGTAGCGTCCGGCACCGATTTCGACGTTGTCGGCCAGTCCAAGGAAACCGACGTGAACGATGGCCTCGCTCGCGGCGCGGTAGGCGCTGCCCAGCAGGCGCGAGTAATCTTCCCACGGCATTTCGTCAAGGTAGGGATGCGACTGGTTGACCATCGCCGGTACGGTATGGCCGACGTGCAGCGTCCAGAAGTAGTACGGACCATAAGGCGTCCAGATGACCCGCAACGACAGGCCGAGGATGCGGTAATCGAGGCAGTCCGGGATTTGGCTGATGGTCGTGCTGACCAGTTCGGCGGTACCAAAGCCGGCATGGGCCGGTTGACTGGTACAGGCGAGCGCAACGCCCGCCGCCAGCGCCAGTTGCCGCAACCATTTTTTGCCATGTTTGTTGTTGCGCATACACGCCTCCTGCTTCAGATGGGCCGGTCGTCATCCGTGGGGAATGGTGAGTTGTTGGCTGTCTCAGATGCTGCCGCACCCGCCTTGTTGCCGTTCTTGTCGCCTTTTTGGCCAGCCGGATGGGGATGTGCAGCCGGGGCGGCGGTTTCACCCTGTGGCGGTGCCTCACCCATAAAATCTGGCGGCATATCTTCAAAACCGTCTGCCGCAAGATGATCATTGCCGCCGTCCGCCATTGCCGCAGGGGCTGCGTTGCCCGGATGGCCGCTGTTGCCGATATTGGGCTGCGGCTGCAGGCCTCGTTCGGCGCTGCGCTGACGGTAAGTCACATCGGCCAGCGAGCGCATGTCAAAGCAGACTTCATCGGCGTTTACCTTGAAGGCCGCTTTCAACTCGCCCGTTTTCGGGTCGGCCCAGGTTTCGACGTGCAGGTCGCCGGTCACGAGGACAGCGGCGCCTTTCTTCAGCAGGCGTCCTGCGGTTTCCGCCTTCTTGTCAAACCAGGAGACATTCATCCAGAAACCGCCGCTGTCCACAAATTGATCCCGGTCGTTCTTGCTCCAGTGCGGCTGACGCATGGAAAAACTGATCCAGTGCAGCGGTTCATTGTTGCGGCCCGTGGTCACGCCACAGCGCGGGTCATCGCCGAGATTGCCATTGAGGGTAATTTTTGCGCCCATCTGCTACTCCTTTTTGCTCAAGAAAAATGGTTAAAACGGTTTGGGTGGAAGGCCGTCTGTCGCCCGCTTTGCGCCGGATGCAGGCAGCCTGCCTGCGTCGCGTGCATTCCCTGCTCCAGTAACGGCTGCACCGCCAGCTGCATCTTCTGCTCCGGCGGGTAGCGCTTCTGTACTGCTCCAGAGATCGAGAATGCGCCGTGCATCGTCAGCAGCCCGGTTGAGTGCATCCATACCGGCAAGGTCGATAAAATCAGGACTGAAACCACCATAGATTTGCCCCTCCATGCCAGCGCAGTACCGGACAAAATCAGGAAATGCCGCGTCCTGACGCAGAATTTCGCGCACCGGCAAACACTGGTCCACCAGTTGCACTGCCAGCGCATCGCCCCGCTCATGCATGACGGCAAGGGAATCAATGCCCGGCAGTACGACGATATAGCCGCGCAGCCGCAGTACCGCCATGCTGGCGAGCAGGGTGGCAAACGGCAGGTTCACCCGTGCCGCCGCGACCGACAGCGGCACACCCGGCTGCGGAAATTCCGCCTCCTGCCGCAGCAGTGCGTAAGCCTTGAAATCCTGCGGGTGCAGCGTCAGCGCCCCGCACGGTACGGAAATGTACTGTTCCATCGTTTATTGACCTCCCGGCTGTAACAGCCAATCGACATTCAGTGTCATTCCCCTGAAATTAACTTGACTTTTGACACTATTTGCTATAAATGAAATTACCTTGGCTTGCAAATTCAGGCTGATGCGTTGTGCCTCCTGCTCACGGAAACCGCGCAGAAAGGCATCGTCCTCACGAAAGGCAAGCGCAGAACGCACCGCAGCCCGTTTGTCATCATCGAGCGCTTCCACCGGCATCAGTACCTGCATCGGCCCGTGCCGTCCGTTCTGCCACAGCCCGCTGCGCACCCCGTGCAATTGCCAGGCCAGTTGCGGCACGCCATTGGCACGGAGCAGGCGCATCGACACCTTGTCATCGCAGCACATCAACACCGCAAAGCGCTGCGCTTCGGCAAGCAGCAAAAGCATCTGCTGACGCACCTCAAGCAGGTCTGCCTCCAGCCGGGACAGACGCAAATCAAAATCCCGCTTGCGCCGCGAAGGCGCGAAACATTCCTGCAAAACCGGCAATAACAAAACCGCCTCCCGATGAATCTATAACGGCATTAACGTACAAAGGCCTGCGGTATTGCCACCAAATACGGGAGCAATTTCCCTTCGATAATGCGCGCGTCCGGTTCACCGAATGCATTGACCGCTGCCTGATAAATATCATCCTGGGCGCGACAGGATGCCTCACCCACATAATAGTAGCCATCGCAGGAGCCCAAAATGCGGCGAATATGGCGGCCCAGCTCTTTCAGGTCTGCCTGATAAATTTTGGGATCAATCATGCCCATCTGCGCATAAGGAAAAATAATGCGCATGATGTCGTCGTAAATGAGCAACAACTCGAATGCGTGATAGGCATACGGCGAAATAAAATGGACGCTGACCGAAGAAGGCCGCTCCGAAGTAAACGGCTCCATTTTGGTGCGTACTGCTGAGCCCAACATTTTGCGCACCTCAACTTCCTTGATGCGGAAAATCCCGTTGACCTTTTTCAGCTCGTCTTCCAGCTTCAGCAGGCGCTGCGCCGCAAATGGACAGCCCCGGCGGTAAGCGCCGATGACCGCTTTCACCTTGGCAGCGAAACCGTACATACCGGTAATCATCGGACTGCTCCGTCCCAGACAAATCGCCCATGACGAACGCATGTGCAGTTCCCCGGTTGCCCCGGTGATGCCCCAGGCCGGACGCTCCAGCAACATGCGCGACGGCGTTTCCTGGTTAATCAGCTTTGCCGCCTGCTCCAGCGCCTTGTCCTTGCGCAGGCGCGATTCCTCGCCGGCGATTACCGCCGCAGCTTCTTCCGGGGTTTCGGATTCCGCGCGAATCATGTCTTGGTCCAGCGACGACAATTTTATTTCCGGGTCATCCGCCAGTTCCTGCTCGGCGGCTTCCAGCTCACGGCTGCGCGTACCATCCAGCCAGCGGGTTCTGACTTCCGCCGGCACATCATCCGGCAATACGGAGGCGGCATTTTGTTCCGCCCCTGCCGCAGTCTCCGCAGCCACATTTTTTACATCGTCAGTATCAACACTCATAAAACCTCCAACAGAGAAAAATCCCCCTTGCCCTTAAAGGTTCCTTTAAAGGAAGAAAGGAAATGACAAGCCGGGAAAAAATAAATCCATCACGGCATGCGAAAAATGAATTCATCACGACATAACCGCATCCGGCACAGCGAATGCCAGACGCAAACCGTTCAAAACATCCTGCAACAGTAAACGCGCTCCGTCCTGCCCCAAAGAAAACCATGCCGTCCCGACCAGTTGCAGCGAAAGCCGTCCATGCTGTTCCAGTAAATGCGTCCATGCGCGCTGCTGATGCAGGGCTTGCGCTGTCGCCATTGTCAGCGAACAGGTTTTTGTGTCCCCCGGACACAGCAATTTGCGCGCTGCCGGTTTTGTATCCCCCCGATACAGGGATTTCGGCTACATTTTTGTATCCAGTGGATACAGGATTTTTGTCGCCGCCAGCGGCTGCGTTTTTGTAACCGGGGGTTACAGCCTCGCCAGCCGATTGAATCTTGTAACGGGGCGTTACAACCTCGCCAGCCGATTGAATCTTGTAACGGGGCGTTACA
>NZ_DBHKZK010000060.1:0-5042 GCF_057314735.1 Cardiobacterium sp. | reverse complement strand
AATCTTGTAACGGGGCGTTACAACCTCGCCAGCCGATTGAATCTTGTAACGGGGCATTACAACCTCACCAGCCGATTGAACCTTGTAACCGGGGGTTACAAAACTGCCAAACGGGTCATTACGGCGCATTGCTTGTTCTCCCCGGGTGCAGCAGGTTCTGCAGATCCTGCCAAAAATCCTCTTTTTTGCGCCGTTCTTCAGCGGCACTTTGGCGGAGTTGTTCACGCAGGGTTTGCGCCATGTCTTCCGGGGCAAGCTGCAAGTCGCCGCGCAGAACGGCGGCCTTGCTCTCCTCCACCGTATGGCCGTTCCATGCAGGGGCGTTGCCTTGCAGCCGCTGTTGCACCACCAGCCAAGAGTTACCGTGTGCATCGGTCAGCACACTGCCGTCGGCGATATGGAGGCTTTCGAGTTGTTCCCGCCAGTCAGCATCGGCGAGCGCCCGGCGGATGTCGTGCAATCGCTGGTGCTGGTCGCCGACGAAGGTCAGTTCGCCCAGGTGGGCGCGATAGAGCAGCTTGATGACATAGCGCTGCGGCACTTTCACCGCCTGGTCGAGTAGCGACATCAGCACGATTGCCGCGTCTTCCTCGTCGGTCTGGTGCCGGAAAACCGTACCGTCCACCTCGTAGCTGCCCTGTTTCAGCAGATTGCAGACGGCGTGCGTGATGCGCTTGCCGTATTTCGCGTTGAGGCGATCCAGCAGTTCGGCGACGTAGTCCTCGGCGAAATACGCAAATTTTTTGCCGACCTTCCCCCCACACCCCCCATCCAGGGAGGTTTGGTTATTATTAAAAACTTTGTTTTTAATTCCTCTATGCGTGGGCGCGCGCGCGTGGACGCGCGGGTGTATGCGCGCGCGGTTATATATATCCCCGCGTTTTTCGCCTCGTGATGCAGGTCTGCATAACGGTGATTCGTCGTTTTCCGCTCGTGATGCAGGCGTGCATAACGGTGATTCGCCGTTTTCCGCCCGTGATGCAGGCGTGCATAACGGCACATCCGTTTGCGGGACATTTTCCTCCGCCATCATTCCCGCATTTTTTTCCGAAGACTGTTCCAGTCCGGGGCAGTCCGTCGGCAGGGCAAGATAGAGGTCATACTGGTCGCGCGGCAGGGCAAACAGTTCGTCCCGGCACAGCTGGCGCAAACGTCCGCCGCTTTTGCCGCCTTCGTCCTGGAGGAAGATGAGGTAATGCGCATCGACCGCCAGCACGGTTTCGACCGATACCGGCTGGCTGTAAACGATGTAGCTTTGCCGTTCGCGGATATTTTTTGTGCGTCCGGGGAGCTGGGCGAGGTAGCGCAGGGCGCGCAGGTTTTTCAGGCGACGGCTGATGGTGCTTTGCGTGGTGTTGAGGATGCTGGCTATTTGCCGCTGGTCAGGCGTGATATGGTCGCGCCCCCGCTGCATCGCCTGACAGAGCATCCACAGGCGGATTTCTTCGGCGTCCAGCGTGTTCAGCACGTCCACATCAAGCGATACTCGCGGCCGCAGCACGCTGACGGTCACAGGGGATGCCTGCCGCCCGTTGCGGGCGGCAATAAACATCGCGTTGTTTTTATAGTTCATCCCCACCTCCTGCCGCTTTCTGGCGGAACAGGTCGGTGTTTTTGAGGAAGTAGCCTTCGTAGATGCGGTTGATCTCGATGTCGCTCACCTGCGCCATGCTGATGAGGATTTCCAGCGGGTGCGGTTCGCCCCGGTTTTGTCGGCGGTAACTGGCAAGCAGGTTGCCGTGGATTTGTGCAAGAAAATCCTGCACGTTGCTGGACAGGGCATGCGGCCGGTTGCGTTCTTCGGCTGGCAGGTTGGCCATCTTCTTCAACCGCTTGTATTCGGCCTCGTTAATGCCGAGCAAATCTCCCAGCATCCGCCGTGAGGCACCCAGGCGCAGCGCCGTCATCGCCAGTTGTTCGGTTTCCGCCTGTGTGGTCAGCCGCGACAGCTGGTCGGAGAACAGTTGCGAGGTGGAAAGCCGGATCGGGTTGCTGCGCGCCAGTTTGAGCAGGGTCTCGGTGGGCAGACGCGCCAGCTGGTTGATCATCGCGGCGTTAAAACCGTAGCCATGCAGCCAGCGGTGGTGGTGCCGGTTGACGGCAGCGCGCTGGAACTGTTGCAGGATGTAGCACTGGACGTTTTCGTCGTAATCCGACAGGGTGCTCATGTGCTACTCCTCGCCCGCCGCCAGACGGGCATAGTCGCGGGTATGGTCGGCAAGGCGCACAAATTCCTGATGCACTTCAAACACCGTCCTGGCAAAACCGAAGCCGTAATGCAGGCCTTGCAGAAACTGGCGCAAGGTTTGCAATTGCTGCTGGATGGCACTGACCTGCTCCAGGCCGTCCTGCCAGTAGCGGCGCAGGGTGTCATCGTCGCTGTTTTGCCACTGCATGAACTGCCAGGCGGCAAAGAGGTCGGCCAGTTCGAGATAGACGGCGGCATCAAGCATATCGGCTTCGCTGTTGACAAGCTTCAGCGGCTCCAGGCACTCGCCATACCGCTCCAGTTCGTGGCGCATCGCCGCAATCGCGTGTTCGCCGGGGATGAAGTAAGGCGGATCGCGCTGTTCGTCAAGGTGCCGCCCGACGAGGGGATAGCGCACCCGCAAAACACGCACCTGCTCCATCAGCAGGTTGCGTGCCTTCTCCAGCGGGTCAGGCGGGGGGGCTGCCGCAGCTGTGTGCTGGTCGCGGTCATTGCCGGGTGCAGGCGGCGCGTTGTCACCTGTTGCAGACGTTTCGCCTGCGTTTTCTGCATCAGTAGCGTCGTCCGTGCTGCCTGTTGCAGGATGGCGTGCTTCGCCGTCTGCTCCGTCATTTTGCGCACGGTTGCCGTTGCCAGGATAATGCAGCGGTTCCAGCGGTTTCCGCTGGTACAGCTCGCCCTTTTCAATCAGGTGCATCAGCTCAAAATGCACCTGTGCCTGATCCGTACCTGCTACGGGCGCCAATTCCTGACAGAGGTCGCGCAGCGCTTCCTCGTGCCCGTTGATGTAATCGCTGCTGTCATGGCTGGCGAGCAGGTCCAGATAGCGCCGCTGTGCGGCTTCGCCGGTCAACTGTTCCGGTTTGGCCAGCTGTTCGTCCACGTATTTGCGGATTGCATGGTAGAACTTGCGGATGGCTTCAATGCGCGAACGACCCATGCCAGCGGTCAGCGCTTGCGGCAATACCTTTTCCAGCTTTTCCGCAGCGAAAATAAAGAGCGCAGCGGTGTTGTGGGTTATTTTCCAGCCGTCCTTTTCCAGCATATCCGCCAAATCCCGCACCGGGATTGTTTTCCCGCCCTGTTGATCCTCATACATCTGCTTCAGGCGCCGCACGGCCAGCGCCTTGTCGAGCAGGGTCATCTCGCCGCGCACCTCGTTTTCAATCATGTGGTGCAGCAGAATGTCGGCATCCGAGGTAAATTCCACAAAGTGGCAACGCACCTCGTAAAAGCGGCGGTCGCCATGTTTCTTCCACAGGCGGTTCAGCGATTTGAGCCGTGAATTGCCGCCGTTGTAGAGGGTATAAACGCCTTCGCTGGGACGTTTGGTCACGGTGAGCGGTTGTTGCAAACCAATGGCCTCAATCGATGCCATGATTTCATCCAGGCGCGGATTGTCCGACTGACGCGGGTTGAGCGGAAATTCCTGAATGTCATCGATGGTGATGGCAATTTCCTTGGTGCGGCCAATCAGCGTGCGGTCTTCCGGCGGCGCCAGTTCCCCGTCCATTTGCGGAGCCAGAACGTTGTCGTAGGCATTAGTGGACATCGCAGCCTCCTTTTGCCACCTTGAAGCAGCCGTCAAGAGTGAGGTCGCCGTAATGCGGCAGCAGCTCATGGATGACCGCTTCCATTACCGGCAGGGCGTTGCGCGGATTGTCACGACCGTATTCGATGCGGTGTGCCGGACGGCGCTCGCTGATGCACTCTTTCCAGACCACGCGCTGCGGGATGGAGGCGCGCAGCACCGCAATATGGCGTGCAATGGCACCAAAATTCTTGCGGATGGAGGCAATCGCATTGCGCGTCTCGGTGGTGTGATCCTCACGGTTGATGAGGATGCGCAATTGCGGCGGCTGTTCATTGCCGACCCCCATCGCTTCCAGCCCCTTGACCACATTGGAATAAATCTGGATGACACGCGGCAGCTCCTGCGCACTGATGAGGTCCGGCGTGGTCGGCACGATGACAATATCGGATGCCACCAGCGCCAGCTCTTGCAGCTGGCCACGACCGTCCTTGCCCTGGGTGTCGATGATGATGATGTCGTAGCGGTCGCGTACCCGCGCCAGCATATTTTTCAGGGTGAACGCGGCGGAAAACTGCTCGGCCAGCCAAAGATTGAGACGCTCACTCTCGTCGTTGTTGACGATGACGGAAACACCGCTGAAATGCGTCGGCCGGATGGCGGACAAATCGCCCAGGGTGAGAAATTCATAAAGACCGCTGCCGCTGCCAATATCCTGCGGCTTGCAGAAAAACTTGCTGAGAGACTGTTGCGGGTCAAGGTCAACGCACAGGACACGCAGTCCCATGTCGGCGAAAGCGCAGGCTCCGTTGATGGCCCAGGTGGACTTGCCCACACCGCCCTTGCTCGAAACCAGAGACAACGTTACTGCGTAGGGCGTATTCATGGGCGGCCTCCTTCCGTGGAGACGGCAGACGGGGCGAACAGGTCGCGGCTGTCCTTCTCGTAAGGCCCGATAAAGGAGCGGATTTCCTCGGGGGAGGCGTGGCTGAAAAAATAATCGCCGAGGATTTTGCGAATGAGCGCAGAGGTTTTCTTCGGCTTGCCGGCCTGCATGAAATAATCACGCATGCCGGGATGCAGGTAAATCCGCATCAGCACCGGCTCGGCGGAGAGATGAACCAGCTGTAGCTGGCGTGTATCGGGTTGTTGCATGGTTGAACTCCGTAGTTGAACACACGGGGTCTTGCATGCCACCCGGCAGGATTAAAAAATCGCGGATTTCAAAAAATGGATTTTGTCAATCTGTTTATTATCAATAAGTTGTCCTCTAAAAACGATTCCGAGAACAGTGTATGTAAA
>NZ_DBHKZK010000059.1:9194-13990 GCF_057314735.1 Cardiobacterium sp. | reverse complement strand
ACAGGCGGTGGAGCGGGCTTTTATTGAGTATATTATTTAGGGTGGATGGCTATATCGCTCACCCCCACCCCGACCCTCCCCCGCTGCGGGCTTCGCCCTGCGGGGGAGGGGGATGTCTCAATTGTCAACACGCCCTTAGCATTCGGGCTAAAAAACAAAACGCCGCATCATGCGGCGTTTCTTATGGGCGATACCCCAGCGCTCAAGGCGCGCGGCGTACCGGCACGGTGATGTTGCAGACGTCGGTATGGCCTGCCGGGCGGACAATCCAGTCGCCGCCGCGGTTGCGTCGCGATTCGACGACGTCGGCGAAACTTTGGCTGTCGGTTTTCATCACTTGCAGCGGCACGCGCTCGGCTTCCGGCACCTCGCTGCCCAGGCGGATGCTCTTGATTGGCGTGTATTCTTTCGGGTCTTGGTAGAAGCCCATGTAACCGCCGTCGTTGCCGCCGCCGCGCGGCAGCGAGCTGAGCAGTTCTACGCCTTGCAGGACGCGGCCGACGAGGGTGATGTTGCGGTCCAGGTGGCGCGGCGACTGGCCGATGACGACGTAGAGCTCGGTGCCGTTGCTGCTGTCCGGCGGGTTATTGCGTCCGGCGCCGAGGATGCCGTAGCAGTGGGCTATCCAGGCGCTGTCTTTTTCGCTGGCAACCGGGAAGCCGTCCACGAAGCCGACTTTTTCCGCCCAGCCGTCCGGGTCGGGTAGCGCGGAGAAGGGCAGCCCTTGCAGCGGCCGCTCAAATTCGGCGGGCAGGTGTTTGGTCTCGGCGGGCAACGGTTTTTGTTTGTCGGTATCGACGTTGGGGTCGCCGAACTGGGTAACGTAGTTGTCCTGCACGCGGTAGATGCTGAGGCCGTCCCAGAAGTGTTTCTGCGCCAGCATGCGGATTTGCGCGACGTGTTCCGGCGCGAAGTCGGGCGCAAGTTCGTAGATGACCGTGCCTTTGTCCAGCTGCATATAGAGGAGGTTTTCCGGGGCGACGCTGCGCCAGGCGTCCGCCGGGGCACTGGCAATGATGTCGTCCGTGCTGCGGTAGGGCTTTTTCGCGTCTTCGGCGAGGGCGGGCGCGGTGCAAAGAACGGCACAGGTCAGGGCGAGTACGGTTTTTTTCATGGTTTGAGCCTCAACGGTTGAGCCAGCAAATCGTGGCCTGGGCAAAGCTACGCGATAGGCGCGGGAGCGTCAATAGGGTTTGGGGGATTTTTGTGGTTTTAAGAATAGTTTTGGGGTTTTTTGGTTGTTTATGGTGTTTTTGTGGCGGTATTTGCCGATAAAAAGGGCTCTCTTGGTGTGTTTGTCTTGTGCGCTTGGCGCGTGCGCGTAACCGCCCCGTTTTCAAATTCTGCGGACGGTTACGGCTGTGCCAAGGCGCTTCCTATGACGTCGGGTTTTCGGCAAAGACGTCCTGCCAGATGGCAATGACCTGGTCGCGCAGGGGCTGCCAGTCGCGTAGCGGCGCGTGGTTGCCGGTGTCATTCAGCTGGCGGTGGTGTACTTCCAGGCGCAGTTTGCGGTAGCTGTCGCGCAGGGTCATTGCCTGTGAGGAGGTGAGGATGCCGGTGGCTTCTAAGGCTGCCAGTTGGCGGATGTTGTCGCTCATGCGGCACAAGACGGGTTCTGCCGCGCCGTGCGCGAGCAGCAGGTATTGCACGATGAATTCGATGTCGATGAGCCCGCCCGCGTCTTGTTTGAGGTGGAAGTGGCCTTCGGGCGGCGCGGGCTGGTTGTCGTGCATTTTTTGTCGCATGGCGAGGATGTTGTCGCGCAGGTTCGGCTCCGGCGGGCGGGTGAGGATTTCTTGGCGCAGGGCGGTGTAGCGCGCGGCCAGGGCGGCGCTGCCGGCGACGGGGCGGCTGCGCGTCAGCGCCTGGTGTTCCCAGGTCCAGGCGTTTTCGCGCTGGTAGCGGGCAAAGCCCTGGATGCTGCTGACCGGCAGGCCGCTCGCGCCGCCGGGGCGCAGGCGGGTGTCGATGTCGTAGATGATGCCGTTGCTGCTCGCGGCGCTTAGGAGGTTGTTGGTGCGTTGGGCGAGGCGGGTGTAGTAGCGCAGGTTGTCGATGGGTTTGGCGCCGTCGGTCATGCCCTGGCTGTCGCCGTCGTCGTAGAGGTAAACGAGGTCGAGGTCGGAGCTGTAGCCGAGTTCGAGGCCGCCCAGTTTGCCGTAGCCGATGATGGTGATTTCGGCAGGGCTGCCATCGGCTTTGCGCGGGATGCCGTGTTTGGCGCGCAGGGTGGCTTCGGCGTGGTCGAGCGCGGCTTGCAGGGTGGTTTCGGCGATGTGGCTGAGTTGGTCGCTCACTTGCATCAGCGGCAGTTTGTCGTGGGTGTCTGCCCAGGCGGTTTTGAAGGTCTGGACGTGTTTGTAGTCGCGCAGGGCGTGTTGCCAGGTTTCTTCGTCGTCGATGTTTTGCAGGCGCGCGGCGAGGTCTTGCGCGAGGGCGGTTTTGCCGAGCGGCAGGCGGCGTTCGCTGATGATGTCGTCGAGGACGAGCGGGTGCGCGGCGATGTATTGGATGAGCCAGGCGGCGCGGCTGGCGATGTGGTGCAGGTGGTGGATGAGCGCCGGTTGTTCGGCGAGCATGGTGATGTAGCTGCTGCGCCCGCTGACGGCGGTGATGAGGTCGAGCAGGCCGCCGAGGCCGTGCCAGCCGTGTTGTTGGCTGTGGTCGAGGAGGGCTGGCAGGATGTGGTCGAGGTGTTTTTGGGTGTTTTGTGGCAGGCGGTGCCAGTTGGTGTCGCGCACGAATTGGGCGAGGCGCGCGGCGACGGGTTCGCGTGCGGCGGCGTCGGGCAGGGTTTGTTCGAGCCAGCGGGCGAGGCGCGGGTCGTCCGGGTCGCGCCAGTCAATGTCGCGCAGGCGGTCGTCGCCGGGTTGGTCGGCGGGGTCGTCGTCGGCAATGGTGCTGTTGTAGTGCTGGTGGATGGTGGCGCGCGCGGCGCGGATTTGCGCTTGCAGGGTGGCAGCGTCCGGCGCGCGGCAGGCGTGCGCGAGGCGTTGCCAGGCGGCGGGGCCGTCCGGCAGTTGGTGGGTTTGTTGTTCCTGCTCGTATTGGAGGGCGTTTTCGACGCGGCGCAGGGTGAGGTAGGCGTCGCGCAGGGCGGCGGTTTGTTCGCCGCGCCACAGGCCGCGTTCGCCAATGCGGGCGAGGGCTTCGAGGTAGTTCGGGGTTTGCAGCGCCGGGTATTGGCCGCCGTAGATCATTTGGATGGCCTGCACGGTGAATTCGGCTTCGCGGATGCCGCCTGCGCCGAGTTTGATGTGGCGCTCGATGCCGTCTTCGCGGATTTGCCGATTGATGCTTTGTTTCATGTCGCTGAGGGCATTGAGCGCGGCGTAGTCGAGGTAGCGGCGGTAGGTGAAGGGGCGCAGGGCGGCGAGGAGTTGGCGGCCGCCTTCGAGGTCGCCGGCGACGGGGCGCGCTTTCATCAGGGCGTAGCGTTCCCAGTCGCGGCCGTGGATGAGGTAGTACTGTTCCATCGCAGCAAACGACAGCGCGAGCGGCCCGGTCTGGCCGAAGGGGCGCAGGCGCATGTCAACGCGATAGACGTTGCCGTCGGCGGTGTTGGTGTCGAGGGTGTGGATGAGGCGCTGCGCCAGTTTGCGGTACCAGGTTTCGTGTTCTTGCGGTTTTTGGTTGTCGGTGGCGCGGGTGGTGCCGTTTTCGCGGTAGGCGTAGATGAGGTCGATGTCGGAGGAGAAGTTGAGTTCGCCGCCGCCCAGTTTGCCCATGCCGAGGACGAGCATCGGCATCGGCTTGCCGCTAGCGTCCAGCGGTTCGCCGTAGCGCGCGGCCAGTGCCTGGTGCTGCCAGGCAAGCGCCGCGCTGATGAGGGTTTCGGCGAGGGCGCTGGTGCGGGCGAGGAAGGCGGGTTCGTCGATGAGGCCGTTCACTACGGCGTGGATGTGGCGCACTTGGCGGCGGTGTTTGTAGCGCCGCAGTTGTTGCATCAGCGTCGCTTCGTCTTCCGGCGGCGGGTTCTCGGCGGCGTAAGTGGTGCGGTAGTCTTCGTCGGGAGACGATTTCGGGGTGAGATCGGCCAGCCAGTCGGGGTGGCGTTCGAGTTGGGCAGCGGCGTAGGGGCTGGCTTGGTAGAGGCGAGCGAGGTCGGGGCGGGTCATGGGCGGCGAGTGGGTTAGAAAAGAGGGGATAGTGTAGTGCGCGCCAACCTTGTTTGGGCAGGTATTTGGGTCACAGATTTTGTCTATCCTGGCGACAAACCTGGGTTTTATCTCGCTTGGCAGGCGGTTTTTTGTGGCCTTTTGTGAAGATGAACGCAATATTTCACAAAAAAAAATAAAAATGTGGGAAACTGACAAAGTTATTGGTATATTCACTCTGTCGACGACAGAAGAGTAGTCATCTCAAGCCGACAAAAGCTGTGCTGAAAGCTGTCAAAAAATGATGCAAACATTAGGAGCCTACTATGGAAAATAAACACCCTGAAAATCCAAACGTTGGTAACACTTGCTCAACCGATAAGAATGTTTCAAAAGCAAGTGAACCTACTTCCGATACTTTTACAGATGTAAAAGACGCTACTATAGAAAAACTGTCAGATGTGAAAGATGCCGTGGTAGATAAATTTACCGACATCAAAGATGCGGTAGCAGATAAATTGTCTGATGTGAAAGATGCCGTGGTAGATAAATTCACCGACATCAAAGATGCAGCAGCAGATAAGCTGTCTGATGCTAAAGATGCCGTGGTAGATAAATTTACCGACATCAAAGATGCAGCTGAAGATAAGCTGTCTGATGCTAAAGATGCGGTAGCAGATAAGTGGTCTGATGCGA
>NZ_DBHKZK010000059.1:0-9094 GCF_057314735.1 Cardiobacterium sp. | reverse complement strand
GCAGATAAGTGGTCTGATGCGAAAGATAAACTGTCTGATGCTAAAGATGCAGCAGAAGATAAGCTGTCTGATGCTAAAGATGCGGTAGCAGATAAGTGGTCTGATGCGAAAGATAAACTGTCTGATGCTAAAGATGCAGCAGCAGATAAGTTGTCTGATGCTAAAGAGGCTGTCGCAGATAAATGGTCTGATATAAAAGATGCCGTAAAAAAATAGTCTCAGATTTATCTCTTATTCTGCAAATTCTTAATACTCAACTGCAAAAGGCCACTTTTTTAGGTGGCCTTTTTATTATGAACTTCTTGAAGAGCGACAAAACCGGTATTTATCCCGTTTCCTGCCACTGCCAGCGGCCACGGTGGGCGTCGGGGTTGTCGGTGAGGCGGGCGAGGTCGGCGGGGGCGGCAAGTGCCAACGGGCAGCAGGCGAGTAGGGCAAGGGTTTGCAGGGTTTTTTTGGGCATGGGATGTCCTTTTTGGCAGGAGGATGTGGATGACTGCGCGATAACAACGCCGGGGCGTTTGTCGGCGGGATCTTCACCGTTTGCGCTACCGTCTGCAAGCGGCGCGGCTTGTCTGAAACTTTCGGTGAACGGCTATATTGGGTCTCGTGTTTTCCGCACCAGCAGCAATCCCGCTGCATACAGCGCCAGCAGCGCGAAGATGACGGCGTTGCCAAAGCGGGCGTAGGGCGTCGCGCCCTGATACGGCTGGATTTCGCCTGTCAATACCTCGCGGACGAAGCGCGGGATGCGTGCCTTGATGCGGCCATGCGCGTCCAGCAGCACGGTGATGCCGTCGTTGGTGGCGCGCGCCATTTCCCGCCCCAGCTCGCGGCTGCGCATCTGGTTCATTTGCAGGTGCTGGTCGGCGGCGATGGAGTCTTTGAACCAGGCGTCGTTGCTGATGTTGATGAGGTAATCGGCCTCCGGCAGCGCCTGCCGCATATCGCGGCCAAACGCCGCCTCATAGCAAATCGACGCCCCGGCGCGGTGTTTGCCGGTGATGAGCGGCGGCTGTTTGGCGTCGCCGCGCTCGAAGTTGCTGTAGGGGATTTCCACGTATTTCTCGAAAATAGTCAGCCAGCTGCGCAGCGGCACATATTCGCCAAACGGCAGCAGGTGGTGTTTGTAGTAGCGGCCATTGCCGTCGCCGAGGGTGATGATGGCGTTGTAAAAGAGCTGTTTGTGCAGCTCGCCCGCCGGGATGCCCGTCACCAGCGTCTGCCCGCGCGCCTTGAAGTAGCCGTCAAGCTGTTCCAGGTCGCGCGTCATCTGTTCTTCCATGAAGGTGAAGGCGGTTTCCGGCAGGATGACCACAGCTTCTTCGCGGTCAATGGCGAGGGCGATGTAGTCCTGCAAATGGCGCTCCATCAGCGCCGGGTCAAATTTGGTGCTTTGTTCGATGTTGCCCTGGATGAGGGCGACGCTGAAGGGGTCACCGTCCGGCGTGGTGTGCTCCATCAGGCTGGTGGCGCTGGCAACAGCATACAGGGCAAAGGCAAACGCCAGCGGTTTGCCCCGGCGCAGCACGATGGCGCGGGCGAGCAGGCTGGCGATGAGCGTCAGTATGAGGCTTATCAGGAAAACGCCGCCGAGGGGTGCGAGGCCGTCCAGCGGCGTGTGCAGCGCGCTATAACCGGCGGCAAGCCAGGGGAATCCGGTAAAGAGATAGGCGCGGGCGAGTTCGCCGCCCGTCCACAGCAGCGGGATGAGCAGGGTGCGCCGCCAACTGCCGGGCGCGCTCAGGCGGCGCATCAGCCATGCAGCGAAGACGGTATAAAGCGCGAGATAGAGGATGAGCAGCACGTTGGCGAGGATGGCGAACGGCAACGGCGCGCCGCCGAAGTGATAGAGGCTGATGTACACCCAGTAGAGGCCGCTGCCGAGGTGGGCGAGCGCGAACAGCCAGGCATCGCGCAGCGGTTTCTGCCGCGCCGGATGCTGCCACAGCGCGAACAGCACGGCGAGCGGCACGACGGCGGCGGCACCGAACGGCCAGGGGGCGAAGCAGAAGGTGAAAAGCAGTCCGGCAAGCGGCGCAAGCAGGGAATACAGCATGGTTGTCGCGGAGGGTGGTGAGCGGGCGGGCATTATAATGTATAGCAATCCACGCAAAGCCCTGTACGGTGTTGCGCCGCCTGACCGGGCACCCTAAAAAATGGCGGAGCCATTTTTTAGGGAAACCCGTGCCGTATTCCAGATACTGTCTTCGGCGGCGCGCCTTGTACAGAACTTTGCGTGTATCGCTATATTTATTGGGGAGATTACCGATGAGCCGATTTTTGGCAGGGCTGGCGTTTTCCGCCGAAACCATCATCCCGGTGCTGGCGCTGATTGTCATGGGCTGGTGGATGAAGCGGCGCGGCGAGATGGGCGGCGAACTGGTCGCGGGAATGAGCCATATCGTCTATCGCTACGCGCTGCCGACGCTGCTGTTCGTCAGCGTCATCAAAAGTGACGTCTCGCCGCTTGCAGCGTGGCGGCTGATTGGCGCGGGCTGGCTGGCGGTGCTGGTACTTTACTTCGGCGCAAGCTGGCTTTCGCGCGCTATGCCCGCTGCCGACCGGGGCGTCTTCGTCCAGGGCGTCTTTCGCGGCAACCTCGGCATCATCGGCCTCGCCTTCATCGGCGGCGTCTATGGCGACAGCAGCAACACCTTCGCCGCCGCCGCCATCTTCACCGGCGCGCTGACGCTGTTGATGAACATCCTCGCCGTCATCGCCCTCAGCCAGGACGACAACCGCGCCATCTGGCCACTAGTGCAGCGCGTGCTGAAAAACCCGCTGGTGCTGGCGCTCATCGCCGCCATTGCCGTCAAAACCGTCGCCCTGCTGCTGCCGAACACCGTGCTCAATTTCGCCGCCTACCTGAAAAACCTCACCCTGCCGCTGGCGCTGCTCACCACCGGCGCCAGCTTTGACCTGCGCGGCGTCTTCGGCGCGGGACAAATGGCCATCTGGGCGAGCATCGGGCGGCTGGTCGCCTCGCCGCTGGTGTTCGTCGCCGCCGGAATCGCGTTCGGCCTGCACGGCACGGCGCTCGGCCTGCTCTATCTCATGGGCGCAACCCCCGCCGCTGCCGCCAGCTACATCATGGCAAAAGCGATGGGCGGCAACGCCACCGCCGCCGCCAACATCATCGCCATCACCACCGCCTGCTCGCTGTTGCTGGTCGCCCCGGTAATCGCGCTCTTCCCGTGGCTGGGGTGGGCATAAAAACCTGTTCAACAACCCGCCAAGCGGCTACACTTCGCGCGCCGCCACCCGGCGGTATCCATTCACACAACGGAGAACCCGATGAAAAAACTGCTACAAACCCTCTGCCTTGCCTTCTTTGCCAGCGTCCTTGCCGCCTGCGGTGGCGATTCCCCGGAAAAAACCGCCAAGACCTTCTTTGAAGAACTCTTTAGCGGCGATGCCAGCAAAGCCGCCGAACTCGTCTATATCCCGCCGGAAGCAGGCGACAAAGGCGCGGAAATGGCGAAAGGCAAACTGACGATGATGGCGGGCGAATTACAGAAAAAAGTCAAAGAAGAAGGCGGTGTCACAATCAGCACCGGCGAAGTCAATTACACCAATGCGGACAAGACCGAAGCAACCGTTGAGCTGATTATGACAAAGAAAAAAGATAACAAACAAAAAACCGAGAAAGTCCCGCTCATTAAAACTGACAAAGGCTGGCGCATCCAAATGAAATAAAAACCGCTCCGCCGGAGAAGCCTCCGGCGGATTACCTTTCTGAAAAATGACCCAAGGAGCAAAATATGAAAAATATCTGTAAAATTCTACTTCTTACCGCCCTTGCCACTATTGGTAATATTGTTTGGGGTGCTGAAGATACTCCGGAAGCTGTTGCTGAAACTTTCTTTGAAGAGCTTCTTAATGGCGATGTCCATAAAGCAATGGATTTGGTTTATATACCTCCGGAACTTGCAGAAAAAGAATCATCCAAAGAAAAGGCAAATTACAAAGTGACTGATTTAGCCAGACAAGCAAAAAGAGCAGCCGAAATAGAAGGCGGCATAGAAAAGGCCAGTGTTCAAGAGGTGATATATAAAAATAGAGATAACAAAAACTTGGCATTCGTAGATCTGCTTATTAAGAGTCCAAAATATCCTGAAGGTAGAACCTTGGAAATACCATTAATTAAAACTGAAAATGGATGGCGTGTTGATTTTAGCCTGGCTTCGCTATAAATAGAGAAAATTTTTAGCATCTTGATTTCCTAAAAATTACTAAGGAACAACCCATGAAAACCCTCCTCAAAACCCTGCTTCTCACCACCCTTGCCGCTATTAGCAGCCTTGCCTGGAGTGCCGAACAAACTCCGGAAGCGGTCGCCAAAGCCTTCTTCGCCGAATTTATCCACGGCGATGCTGCCAAAGCGGCCCAATACGTCTATATTCCGCAAGACAGCAAAAGCAAACCGGCAGACGCGAAAAAAGCCATGACCGAGCGTGTCAAAGCCGAGCAGGCGCAAATGAAAGCCGTTGGCGCGGAAGTCACCCTCGGCAAAGTCACCTACACCAATAAAGAAAAAACACAGGCGACGATAAAAGGCACACTGAAAAGCAAAGCCAGCGACAAACCACAGGATGCCGACATTCCGCTCATCAAAACCAAAGACGGCTGGAAAGTCGTTATGCCATAAAGCCAGAATTGCCGGAATAAGTTTCCGGCAATTTTTCAAACGACAAGGAACTCCCATGCTCATTGACCTGCTAAATCACCGCCGCGCCGTGCGCCACTACAGCGACCAGCCCATCGACGCCGATACTGTGCGCAGCTGTCTTGAACAAGCCCGCCTCGCGCCGAGCAGCTCCAATATGCAGCTCTACCAATTTGTCCACGTCACCGACCCGGCGACGCTGCAAGCACTCGCCACCGCCTGCCTCGGCCAGCAAGCGGCGGCGACCGCGCAACAAATGGTTGTTTTCGTGACTAGGCAAGACCGCTACCGCGACCACGCCCGCCAGGTGATGGCGCTGGAGGCGGAGAACATCCGCCGCACCAGCCCCCCGGAAAAGCAGGAAAAACGCCTCGCCGCCAGCCGCACTTACTCTTACTACGGCAAACTGCTGCCTTTCATGTATGCGCGCGGCTTCGGTCTGCTCGGCCTTCTGCGCAAATTGCTGTTCGGCGCGGTCAGCCTGTTCCGCCCGATGTACACCGATTGCAGCGAGGCGGATATGCGCGTCGTCGTCCACAAAAGCTGCGCCCTTGCCGCACAAACCTTCATGTTGGCGATGAGCGAGGCGGGCTACGACACCTGTCCGCTGGAAGGACTGGAGAGCCGCCGCGTCAAACGCCTCCTTGGCCTGCCGCGCGGCGCGGAAATCAACATGATCATAAGCTGCGGCATCCGCCAGGAAGGCCACGGCATTTGGGGCGAACGCCACCGCCTGCCGTTTGCGGCGGTGTACCGGCGCGTCTGAGCGTCTGCAAGAAAGTCTGTTAAAAAAGCCGCTGTTTACAGCGGCTTTTGCTTCAATCGCTATCTATATTAGAGAATACCCCGGAAAAATCACGCCTGCGTAAATCATCCGGGTGGATAAAGAAATTGATAAAAAGATAATAATAGCCAAGGATTGGAAGTTCATCGGATATTTGCAACAGCAGACGGCTTTGTTCAAATCGCACTTCTTCCGGATCATCTGGCACATCATCAAAAATAATCCGGTGGCGCGGGTCATACTGGCAGGTTAGTAAATAACCGCCGATATATAGCGATACACCGAAAGCCTCATACGGTGTTGCGTCGCCTCGCCGTACAACCGCGTACTGCCTTCAGCGACGCGCCTTGTCTGAAACTTTCGGTGGATGGCTATAATTTTCGACCTCCCATGAAAGGTCAAGATACTGGTTATATGCTTCACCGCTACAACCAAGGCTGTTACCATTTTTATCGACGATAACATCGTCATAGCGCATATCGCTATCCGTCATATATTGCGTTTGTGCTGGCTGAAATTGCAAGACACAGGGCGGATTTTGCCGTTTTTCCTGTAAAGGTGCATTGGGAAGATTTTGCTGCAAGGCGCTGTCATCTGTAATAACGTTGGGATAATAGCGGTAAAGTGGTCTTTCCCCATCGCCCACCAACCCCAAATTGTCATCCATGCCATCCACAAATATTTGCAAAATGCCTTCCGTCGGGAAATCGGGTATGGGCGGCATTTCGGTAAAATTGATTTGGGCAAACAGCGCAAAAGGATAGCCCCGGTTGGTATAAGGATATTCATCGTCCAGCGGCAAATAGGGCACGCCGCCGAGATGGCTTTGCCAGAGGGGCGGACGGCCTTCACCCTGCCATTCTTGCCAGGTAAACGGCGCGATGGTTTGCGCGGTTGGCAGAATGGCATCTTTATACGGGGCGAGCAGCGGATATTTTTTAACAAAATCGCACATAATTTTCTCCGGGATTCAAGGGAAAGCGCAGTTTACGGACAAGGGCGGGGCGCGGCAATCTGCGCTACCATAACGCCCGTTTTCTCTTTACAAGGAGCCATCATGGCTGACATCACCCCACAGGAGCGCTTCCGTGGCTGCCTGCTCGCCGGGGCGGCGGGCGATGCCCTCGGCGCGCCGGTCGAGTTTATGCCCCGCGCCGATATTCTCCGCCACTTTGGCACGGCGGGCATCACCGCCTTTGCCCCCGGTTATGAGCGCGTTGGCGCGATTACCGATGACACGCAGATGACGCTGTTTACCGCCGCCGGGCTGCTCGCAGCGTGGTGTGGCGATGGCGATGTGGTACGCGCTACCGCCCGCAGTTATCTGGCCTGGCTGCGTACCCAGGATGAATGGCCGTATGACCCGCTGCTGGCGGCGGAGGAGCCGTCCGGCTGGTTGTGGCAACAGCCGGAATTGCACCACCGCCGTGCACCGGGCATGACCTGCCTCACCGCGTTGAGCGGGATGCCGGTGCTGGGCGCGCTGGCGCAGAACAACAGCAAGGGCTGCGGCGGGGTGATGCGGATGGCGCCAGTCGGGCTGTATGCGGCCGCGCAGCGCTGGTCGCCCGCGCAAACCTTTCAGACGGGGACGGCGCTGGCGACGCTGACCCACGGCCATCCCGCCGGTTCGCTCACTGCGGGCGTGCTGGCGGTACTGGTGCAGGCGCTGTGCGAGGAAGTGACACTGGCGGACGGCCTGGCGCGCGCCAAGCCGCTGCTGCGCGCCCGCGCCGGACACGAAAGCACGCTGCATTTGCTGCAACAGGCGGAGGCGTTGGCAGCAAGCGATGTGCCGCCCGCGCTGGCGGTGGTGCAGTTGGGGCAGGGCTGGATTGCCGAGGAGGCGCTGGCGATTGCCGTTTATTGCACGCTCGCGGCGGCGGATGTGCGCAGCGGCATTGTGATGGCGGTCAATCACGACGGCGATTCGGATTCGACCGGCGCCATTGCCGGTAATTTGCTCGGCGCACGCGATGGCATCAATGGCATTCCCGCCGAATGGTTAAAAGAATTGGAATTGCGCACGGTGATTGATGAAGTGGCAACAGATTTGTATGCCACTGGCGATAGCGATAATAATGATGCACGAATGCGGGAAAAATATCCGTCATGAGGAAAATCGTTTTGCATAAAACCGGAAAAATCTTGCGTGGCGAATATCAGGGCGGGCGGGTTTATATTCTGCAGGACAGCCCGAAAGATGAAGATTTTTTTGTATTTATTGCACCGCCGAAAAATTCCCCGGAATTTAATCCAGACTGGCTCTGGTTTGATGACTGGGTGCAGGACATGGAAAATCTGGAATATTATTTTACGGTTAAAGAATGGGAAATTGACTGGAATGCCTATGACGACAAGCCGGAAATGCAATTCCCGCCACCGGAGACAAAAACATGATTACCGCCCACGCTCCCGCCGGATATATCGGCGCACAATTATTACGCCGCCTGAAACCGGCCCATCTTTCCGCGCGCGCCTGGTCGCTTTATGGCGCCATCAGCGGCATTCTGCCCGATGTTGATATGCTCTGGTTTTACCTTGTCGATCATCGCCGCATCCATCATCACCGCTACCCGACGCATTGGCCGTCGCTTTGGCTGCTGGCGCTCGTTATCGCCTTCCTTTTCTGGCGGCGCACGCATCGCCCGGCGGCCGCCATCGCGCTGCTGTTTGCGGTGAACGGCATGGTGCATCTCTGCCTTGACAGCATCGTCGGCGACATCTTGTGGCTGATGCCGTGGCGTGATACGCCGTATTCCCTGTTCACCGTCACCGCCCGCTACCAGCCGTGGTGGCTCAATTTCATTTTTCACTGGGTATTCCTGCTGGAGCTCGCCATTTGGGCAGTCGCCGCCGGAATATTTCTGCACAATCAACGACAACCCCATGACTGACAACACCATCCGCGTCCGCATCACCGCTGCTGACGCCACCACCCTCCACCTCGTGCCGGTGGACGACATCCGCGAATGCCGCCGCTGCGCCGAGGGCAACGGCTGCGGCAACCGCCCGTGGTTCCGCGGTTTTTTCCGCAACGGCAGCATCGCCCTGCCCAACCGCGATGGCTGGCGCGCGGGCGAAACCGCCGAGCTGCACCTCTCCGCCGCCGGGCTCAACATCAGCGCGCTCGTCACCTACGGCCTGCCACTCGCCACCTTCCTCGCCGCGCTGCTGGCGACGCAGACACTTGCCGAACCGCTGCAACTGCTCGCCGCCAGCACCGCCCTTGCGGCTGCCGTCGCCGCCGTCCGCCCGCTGGGGCGGATTATCATCCGCCGCCATCTGTGGCTGGAACGCCGCCACGCCCGCGCAGAAGTGGTGAAGGTGGCAGGCTAGGCGCTGTTTATAATTGAAAAATCCCCCTCCCCTGCAGGGCGAAGCCCGCAGCGGGGGAGGGTTGGGGAGGGGGTGGGCGATATTATTGACGAGCTAAAATGCCGGTTTTTCAGTTGTTTGCAGCCCTCACCCCACCCCCTCTCCCAAAGGGACTGGAACAGCTCGCGCAGCGAGAGACCCAACAATCTGAATGCAGAACACCTCTCGTTGTTGGGTTACGGCTGCGCCTAACCCAACCTACAAACCTCACGGCTGAATTGTAAACAGCGCCTAGGGGCTGTTTACAATTGGTCTAACCCCTT
>NZ_DBHKZK010000058.1:5000-42787 GCF_057314735.1 Cardiobacterium sp. | reverse complement strand
TGCGGACGCATTTTGCGTGGGAACCCGCCCGCTGCGGGCGCTGCGCGCCCTGCAGGGGAGGGGAATATTCGGCGTAGCAATTCAAATTTGTGTGGATAACCGGGATTTTAAACAGGTTCTCAGACCCGCTTCGGCGATGGCGGGGTTTCGCTCAGTTTGCCGCTGACGAGGTAGAGGCAGCGGTCCATTTGCCGGGCGAGGTTCATGTCGTGGGTGACGATGATCATCGCGCCGTGTTGTTCGCCAATCAGGTTTTTCATCAGCGCGAAGGCGTGCGCGGCGTTTTCCTGGTCGAGGTTGCCCGTCGGTTCGTCGGCGAGCAGGCAGTCGGGGCGATTCACCAGCGCGCGCGCGATTGCCGCCCGCTGCCGTTCGCCGCCGGAGAGTTCTGCCGGGCGGTGGTTGAGCCGTTCTTTTAATCCCACGGCGGCAAGCAGTTCGCTGGCCGCCGCCAGTGCTTTTGCCGGGCGGTCGCCGCGTATTAGCAGCGGCATGGCGACGTTTTCGACCGCGCTAAATTCGGGCAGCAGGTGGTGGAACTGGTAGACGAAGCCCATGTGGCGGTTGCGCAGGCGGGTGCGGCGGGTGTCGCCCGCCTGGCTGAGGTTGGCGCCGCAGAGGGTGATTTCGCCTTGTTGCGGCGTGTCCAGCCCGGCGAGGATGTGCAGCAGCGTGCTTTTGCCGGTGCCGGAGGCGCCGACGACGGCGACGGTTTCGCCGCGCGCCAGCGCAAGGTCGGTGCCGCTGAGGATGGTGAGGTTTTCGCCTTTGCCGTGGTAGGCGAAGTGCAGGTTGGTCGCGGTCAGGACGTGGTCGGTCATGGTTTACTCGTGGGACAGGGCGCGGGCGGGTTCGGTGCGGGCGGCCATCAGCGCCGGGATGACGGAAAAGAGCAGGGTCATGATGAGGGTGACGATGCTGATGCCGCTGATGACGGCGGGGTCGAGTTTCGCCGGCAGTTCGTTGATGAAGTACATTTGCGCGGGCAGGGCGTAGCCGGTGTGGCGCTCCAGGAATGCCATGATGGCGGGGACGTTGATGGCGATGAGGATGCCGAGGCCGACGCCGAGGATGGTGCCAACCGCGCCGAAGGTCAGTCCTTGGGTGAGGAAGATTTGTCCGATTTGGCGGCGGGTCATGCCCATGGTGCGCAGGATGGCGATGTCGCGCCGTTTTTCGGTGACGACCATGTACATCGAGGAGAGCAGGCCAAAGGCGGCGACCATGACGATGAGGCAGAGGATGATGAACATCGCGTTCTTCTCGGTCTGTACCGCGCTGAAGTAGGAGGCGTTGTCCACGCTCCAGTCGCTCGCATAGACGCCGTAGGGCAGCTCCGGCGCGAGGCGTTCGCGTACCAGCGGCGCCTGCATCGGGTCGTGCAGCATCAGGTGGTAGCCGGTGACGCCGTCGGGCAGTTGCAGCAGTTTGGCGGCGTCGTGGTAATTGACCAGCGCCACGCCGTTGTCGAAGGAGTAATGGCCGCTGCTGAAGGTGCCGACGAGGGTGAAGCGCTTGATGCGCGGCAGCAGTCCCGCCGCGCTGGCGGTCACTTGCGGCACAATGATGGTCACTTTGTCGCCGACTTTGGCGTTGATTTTCTCCGCCAGCACTTCGCCCAAGATGAGGTTGAAATGGCCGTCTTCGAGCTGGCTGGTGACTTCCGGGTCAATTTTGGCGAATGTCTGCGAGACTTTGCCTTCTTGCGCCGGGTCAACGCCTTGCAGGACGACGCCCTGAAAGCGTTCGCTGTCGCCAATCAGCCCCTGCCCCTGCACATAGGGCGCGTAGGCGACCAGTTCGGGGATGTTGGCGAGATACGGTGCGGGGTCAAATTCGGGCGGGATGACGCCGCTGCCGTCGTTGCTGCGCAGCATCGCGTGCGAGGTCATGGAAAGCATCTTGTCGCGCACTTGCGTCACCACGCCGTTCATCACGGAGAGGACGACGATGAGCGCGGCGATGCCGATGGTGATGCCGATGATGGCGAGGATGGCGTTCAGGCCGATGAAGCGAGAGCCGCTGCGGGCGTAGCTGTAGCGCAGGCCGATTTTCGAGGGCAGGAATTGCATGGCTTAACCTGCGAGCAGCGCGTCAAGTTTGCCGGCGGCTTCCAGCGCGTAGAGGTCGTCGCAACCGCCGACATGGGTCGCGCCGATGAAAATCTGCGGCACGGTTTTGCGGCCACCCGCGCGAGCAATCATCTCGTCGCGCTGCTCCGGTTCGCGGCTGATGTCGATGCCTTCGTAGGCAACGCCCTTGGCGCTGAGCAACTGGTGCGCGCGCTGGCAATAGGGGCAGGTCGGTTTGAAATACATGGTGACGGCTTGCATGGCGCACTCCTTATTTGCTGACGACGGGCAGGTTTTCGGCGAGCCAGCCGTTGATGCCGCCCTCCAGTGCATAAATGGCTTCAAAGCCTCCATCGCGCAGGGTTTTCGCCGCCGCTGCGGTGTTCAGGCCATCGCTGTCATAAATCACCAGTGGACTGTCTTTCGCCGCGCGGATTTTGCCGAGCTGGTCGTGCAGCTCCGCCAGCGGGAAATTCTTGGCGCCCGCAATGTGGCCGTGGCGGTAATCCTGGGCGGGGCGCAGATCAATCAGGGTGCCACGGTCATTGACAAGGGTGGCAGCGCGGGCATTGCTCACCTTCTGCCCGGCGGCGTTGCGCCCTTGGATTTCAAAATAGATGATGCCGCCGACCACGGCGAACAGCATGAGAAAGAGGAAGAGATTGTCCTGGAAGAATTGTCCGAAAGTCATCTGAATACCCGCAGGTTATGGAAAAGGCGGCGATTATACTGGCGTTTGCGGCGGGAAAGTAGGGGCGGCGGCGAAGCTGGCCGCTTGTTCACCGATGCGGCAGCGGGCGCGCAACGGGCGTAGAATGCGTGCTTTTCAACCACCCCTGTTCTGTCATGCTCAATATTATTACGGCGCTACTGCCGATATTTATCGTCATCGCCTTCGGCTATGCCGCCACCCGCGCCGGGGCATTTACCCTGGAAGGATTGTCTGCGCTGGGACGTTTCGTCATCAGCATTGCCCTGCCCGCGCTGATTTTCAAGGCGCTGTCGGAAAAACGGCTGGATGAAGTCTTTATTCCCGCCTATTTGTTCGGCTATGCCGCAGCGACATTTCTCTGTTTCATGATTGGCCTCGTCATCTCGCGCCTGCTCGGTCAGGATTTGCGCGGTGCGGCGGTGACTGCCGTTGGCCAGACCTTTTCCAACAGCGCCTTTATCGGTTATCCGCTGTTATTGAGCGTGCTGGGCCGCGATGGCGGCAATAACGCCGGAATTTATTTTTCATTGAATACGCTGGTGGAAAACGTCTTGCTGGTGCCGATGTTTCTCGCCATTGCCGAATCGCATACCAGCGGCCAGGGCAGTTTCGGCCAGCGTTTCCGCGCCATTATTCTCAATATGCTGCGCAAACCGCTGATTGTCGCGCTGATTCTCGGCATGATTTTCTCCGCCTTTCAATGGCGCCTGCCCGCCCCGATTGACAAATCCATTAGCCTGCTCGCGGGTGCGGCGGCACCGGTCGCCATTTTCGTCATTGGTTGCGGCCTGAACGGGATCAAGATTCAGGGCAATGTCGTCGCCATTACCCAAATTACCATTGGCAAACTGTTTCTGATGCCTGCGCTGGCGACATTGTTTATTTGGCTGCTGGGTGGCAGCGAAGAAGCCATTTTTGCCGGTGCCTTGATGGGCGGCATTTCCATGGCCAATACCGTCGCCATTTTCGCGCAGCACTATGGTTATCCGCACCGCGGCACGGTCAGCATGATTACCACCAACGTATTGTCGGTCTTTACCTTGTCGGCCATTTTCCTCATTCATCAGGCGATAGTGAGTTAAGCGCACTTTTCAGAACCTGTTTAGAGTCTGGGAAAACCTGTTTTCTTGTGCGAACGGGAGCAAGTAAAACCGCCGATATACTCCCTCTCCCTGTGGGACAAGCATTGCTCGCGTAGCGAGAGAGGGCTGGGGTGAGAGCAGCAAATAATTGAAAAAGCAGAATTTCGGTTTATCGATAATATCGCTCCCCCCACCCCGTCCCTCCCCCGCTGCGGGCTTCGCCCTGCGGGGGAGGGGGAATTTCGCTTTTACCCGCAGACTCTAAACAGGCTCTCAGAAAGACCGGGCGGGAATGCCCGGTTTTTTTATGGTGATACTTACCCGGTGCTGTACAAGGCTTTGGGCGGATTGCGATATAGCGCGCTGACGGGCAAGCGCGCGGCTATATAGCAATCCTCACAAAGCCCTGTACGGCGTTGCACCGCTTCGCCGTACAACCACGTACTGTCTTCAGCGGTGCGCCTTGTACAGAACTTTGTGAGTATCGCTATAACGGCAGGTTATGACGCCATCACCAAATGCCATTTCCCCCGCCGTCGCGCGGCGGCGATAATGCGCGCCTTCTTTTTTTGGGCCTGACGCAGATGGATTTTTCTTATATTCACGAGGTGTTGCCGCAGTATGTCGCGGCGACGTGGCAGACGCTCCAGTTGTCGCTGTGGGGCGTGGCGCTGTCGCTGCTCTTTGGTCTGCTGGTGTGCGTCGCGGTGGTGTACCGCCTGCCGCTCGCCGCGCCCGTTTGCCGCGCCTATATTGAGTTGTCGCGCAATACGCCGCTGTTGGTGCAGTTGTTTTTCCTTTATTACGGTCTGCCGAAGTTCGGCATCCGCCTCTCCGGTTTTGCCTGCGGCGTGATTGGCCTGACTTTTCTCGGCGCGGCCTATATGGCAGAGGCTTTTCGCGGCGGCATTGCCGCGGTGAGCCGGGTGCAGGGCGAGGCGGCGCTCGCCGTCGGCCTGACGCCGGCGCAGGCGTTCCGTTATGTGGTCTTCCCGCAATCGCTCGCCGCTTCCGTCCCGGCGCTGGTCGCCAATACGCTGTTTCTTATCAAGGAAACGTCGGTGGTCGGCGTGCTGGCGGTGGTGGAGCTGCTCAATGTGAGCAAAGAGTTGATTGGTCTGGATTACAAGACCAACGAGGCGCTGTTTTTGTTGGTGCTCGGTTATGCCACGATTCTCTTGCCGGTGATTGCTGCCGCGCCGTGGATTGAGCGGCGGGTACGGAGGGCGGCTTATGGACGCTGATTTTCCCTGGCTCGCCTATGGCTGGCGGCTGTTACAGGGGACGGGGGTGACGCTCGCGATTTCCCTCGCCGCGATGCTGGTTTCGCTCGCAGGCGGCGTGCTGCTCGGCGTGTTGATGACGCTACCGAACCGCCTGCTGCATTTTGTCTGCCGCGCTTATTTGGAGTTTATCCGCTTCATGCCGGTGCTGGTGCTGCTTTATATCTGCTATTTCGGCTTCGCCGCCTGGTTTGGCTGGCATTGGCAGGCGTACAGCGTCTGTATTTTGGTGTTCAGCCTGTGGGGCATTGCCGAGATGGGCGATTTGGTGCGCGGCGCGCTGGTTTCCATCGACCCGCACCAGCGCGAGACGGCGCTGGCGGTCGGCTTGAGCCCGGCGCAGGTGTTCCGCTTTGTCCTGCTGCCGCAAAGTCTGCGCCGCGTCCTGCCCGGCGTGGTCAATCTGCTGACGCGGATGATTAAGACCACCGCGCTGGCGGCGCTCATCGGCGTGGTCGATGTGGTCAAGGTGGCGCAGCAGATTATTGAGCTGCATCCCTGGGCGTCTTTTTTGATTTACGGAATTTTGTTCATGCTTTATTTCTTGCTTTGTTATCCGCTGTCGCTGCTCGCCGCCCGTCTGGAGCGTGAGGCATGAGCGCGCTGCTGTCGCTCGCCGCGATTGACAAGTTCTACGGCGATACGCACGCGCTGCGCGGCATCCATCTTGAGGTGCAAAGCGGCGAGGTGGTGGTGCTGCTCGGCCCTTCCGGCTGCGGCAAAAGCACGCTGTTGCGCTGCATTAACGGCCTGGAGCCCATCCAGGGCGGCACGATTACCCTGCAAGGCCACGGCGTGCTGGGGCGCGACATCAGCTGGCACGCGGCGCGGCAGCACATCGGCATGGTGTTCCAAAGCTATGAATTGTTTAACCATTTGAGTGTGATTGACAACATCCTCCTCGGTCCAATCAAAGCGCAGAAGCGCCCGCGCGCCGAGGTGGAAGCACAGGCCGACCGCCTGCTGCAACGCATCGGCCTGTACGGGCGCAAAAACGCCTGGCCGCGTGAACTCTCCGGCGGGCAGAAGCAACGCATCGCCATCGTCCGCGCGCTGTGCCTCAATCCGCAACTGCTGCTGCTCGATGAAATCACCGCCGCGCTTGACCCGGAAATGGTGCGCGAAGTGCTGGACGTCGTGCTGGAGCTCGCCGCCGACGGCATGACCATGCTGATTGTCACCCACGAAATGGGTTTTGCGCGCAAAGTCGCCGACCGCATCCTCTTTATGGACCACGGCGAAATCATCGAACAGGCAGAGCCCGAAACCTTCTTCACCGCCCCCGCCAGCGCGCGGGCGCAAGCCTTCCTCAACCTCATGCACTATCAGGAGTACACATGAAAAAAAACGCCATCCTCGCCGCCCTGCTCGCCGCCAGCGCCGCGCCCGCCTTCGCCGTCACCCCGGACGAACTGAAAGCCAAGGGCGAAGTGCGCATCGGCGTCTTCAGCGACAAACCGCCATTCGGCTACGTTGATGCCAACGGCGTCTCGCAAGGCTTTGACGTCGAAATCGGCCGCTACCTCGCCAAACAACTGCTCGGCGACGAAGCCAAGGCAAAATTCGTGCTGGTGGAAGCGGCGAACCGCGTCGAATACCTGCGTTCCGGCAAAGTGGACATCATCCTCGCCAACTTCACCGTCACCCCGGAGCGCGCCGAAGTGGTGGATTACGCCAAGCCGTACATGAAAGTCGCACTCGGCGTCGTCTCGCCGGACAAGGCGCCGATTAAAAACATCGACGAACTGAAAGACAAAACGCTGCTGCTCAACAAAGGCACCACCGCCGACCGCTACTTCAGCAAAGAACACCGCGACATCAAAAGCCTGAAATACGACCAAAACACCGAAACCTTCAACGCGCTGCTCGACGGCCGCGGCGACGCGCTCGCGCACGACAACACCCTGCTGCTCGCCTGGGCGAAAGAACACCCCGGCTACACCGTTGGCATCACCCGCATCGGCGAAGATGACTTCATCGCGCCTGCGGTGGCGAAAGGCGACGACGCGCTGCACGCCTGGATTGACGGCCAGATTGACGAGATGAACAAAAACGGCGCGATGCAGGCGGCGTATGAAAAAACACTGAAGCCCGTTTTCGGCGACGACGTCCCTGCAAAAGACATTCTGGTCGAGACAAAATAAACCGTTGCCTTTACGGCAAAAAGCCCGCGATGCGGGCTTTTTGGGTGTGCATCCTGTGGCGACGGTTATCCGGCATCGTCGCCATGCCGCGCCGGATCAAGCGATGCCATCGCCAGTCGCATCCAGCCCCAGGCGAGCTGATGCGCCTCGCTGAAGGCATCAAACAGCGCATCCTCGCTCAAAACGCGGTACTCGCCCGGCGTGCGCTCATCCAGCGGCAAGCTCGCCTCGACCGCATCGCGCAGCGGCAGATATTCGCGGTCGTAAAACGTATTGAGCTGCGCCATCACCGCCGCCGCCTGCCGCCATTCTGCCTGCGCCGCTTCCAGCCGGGGCGCGAGCGCCAGCCATTCGCGGTACAGCGCCTGCACTTCGTTCAGCCGCGCCTGTGCCTGTTGCAGCTCTGTTGCATCATTCATAAAACACCTCCGTTAATCATGGCGGGATTATAGCGGGCGCTCATTTCCCGCCAAATATCCCCGCCTGCAATGCGCCGCACCGGAAGGCAGCGCCGACCGGAGCTTTGGACGAAACCCGTAACCGCCTGACTCGTTGCTGCGGGCGGTTACGCTGTCGCTAACCGCCCCTACGTTTTTATAGCCCTCCAATCCGATCTTATGAAAAGCGCTTTGGCGCTTTTTTCGTGCGCGGAAAAAGTGCGCCGCATAAAAAAAGCCCCCGCTGCCGGAGCAACGGGGGCTTCCACCCACGGAGAAAAATCAGATAATCGAGACGCTGATGTCGTCTTCCACGCGCAGGGTGAAATTGCCGTGGTGATAGGTGCTGTAATGGTTGCCGTGTCCCGCCGCGCTGTCCTGCACCCAGCCGCCGCCGGTGAGGTCAAGCTGGTCGCCGTAATCGCCGCTCAGGGTGAGCGTGCTGGGGTGGGCAAGCAGGTCGCCCGCGTTCAGGGTGAGTTTGTCAAAGTTGTGGTTGGTCGCGTCCAGCTTGCCGCCTTTGAGTAGGTTGTCAAAATTGAGATTTTCGCCGTTCATGTTGAGGGTGTACGGCGTGTGCTGCGGCTCTGTGCTGGCGGGTTGCGGCGGCGCGGCGGCGGGGCTTTCGCCGGTCGGGTTGCCGTCTGCGGCAAGCGGTTCGGGCGACGTGGCCGGGTGCGGTGCGAGGCTGGTGTCCGGCTCGTGGTAATGCGGGTTGGCGCCGCTGCTGCCGCCGCCAATCGCGGCCGCCAGTCCGCCGGCGAGCAGGGCACCGCCGCCAGCGAGCAGTATTGAGCCGCCGGACGGCGTACCTTCAAAATTCGGGTTGGTCGGCTCGGCGACTTCGTCTGCCTGCAGGTGTTCGGCATCGGCGGGCGGCGGGGCGCTGGCATCCGCCGCTGCTGCGGCGTCAGCGATGGCGATGTTGTCGCCAAGGGTGGCGGCGGGCGAGGCGGATGCTGCTTCCGGCTGTGGCGCGGCATCCGTGTCGCTGCCGTCATCGTGCAGCGTTACCCACGGGAAGGTGTCGCTGCCGTAGATTTCGGTTTGGCCGTGGTTGTTGACCACGCGCAATCCGTCCGGGGTTTCGCCGGTACGGGTGTCAATCAGGGCATACTCCGCGCCCTTGGCCATATTGATGTCGATTTGCTGACCGTCAACGACGTCCCAGCTCCGTTCGCTGTTGCCTTCTTTTACTGTCAGTTGGATTGCCATTGCGCTGTCCCTGGTTCATGGTGGATGGATGGCAGAATATTACGGTTTTCTCAGATTAATATCCAGTTATTTTATTTTATTTTTGTATTTCAATATATTGCCCGTTCGATGGTGATGGGTGTGCCGCTTCTTTATTACATATCGTAAGGATTGTGCATTGACAAAAGATGGCGGCGAAGATTCCGGTCATGTCAACGCCGCGCGAATATGCGCCAACGGGCAATGTTGTGCGCGTAGCGGCTGTTATCGCGCGCGGGCAGGTGGTTTAATGGCCGCTCCTTTCACAACCCGGAGCCATCATGAAAAAATGCCTCGTCGCGGCACTCATCGCCGCATCCCTCGCCGCTCACGCCGACACGCTGGAGGTCAAGCAACCCGCCAAACCGGCGCAAACCCTGCAACTGTCTAGCCCGGACATCCAGGACGGCGCGACGCTCACCCTGGCGCAGGTTGCCGACAGCTTTGGTTGCAGCGGCAAGAACCTCAGCCCGGCGCTGCAATGGACGGGCGTGCCCAAAGAGGCGAAATCGCTGGTGCTGACCGTCTATGACCCTGATGCGCCGACCGGCAGCGGTTTCTGGCACTGGGCGGTGTACAACCTCCCGGCGAGCGCGACCGGACTGCCTGCAGGGGCGGGCGCGACCGACGCCAAACTGCCCGATGGCGCTGCCGTCCTCAAAAACGACGGCGGCATCCGCGGCTTTATCGGCGCCTGCCCGCCGCCCGGGGCCGCACCACACCGCTACATCTACACCCTCTACGCGCTGGACAGCCGCCTCGACCTGCCCGCCGACGCCACCCCGGCCGTGCTTGGCTTCAGTCTGAATGGCAAGGTACTGGCAAGTGGGCAGCTGACCGCGTTATACGGGCAATAAAGTATAGCCATCCACCGAAAGCCTCATACTGTGTTGCGCCGCTGACCGGGCACCCTAAAAAATGGCGTAGCCATTTTTTAGGGAAACCCGCGCCGTACAACCGCGTACTATCTCCAGCGGCGCGTCTTGTCTGAAACTTTCGGTGGATGGCTATACATACACCTGAGCGCCCGATGTGTATGTAAACTACCGTTCACCCCCTCCCCTGCAGGACGCTCCAGCGCGTGCTACGGGGGAGGGTTGGGGTGGGGGTAGCGTTTTGGTGGCACGCACGCTGTTTGTTCAGCAATCCGTTATACATACACCTGAGCGCTCGATGTGTATGTAAATGACCAGTAGCAGCGGAAATTCCGGCAACGGTTACTGCGGCTGCCACCGGACGGCTCTCTCCCCCTGTGGGGGAGGGTCGGGGCGTCATGAAAAAGGCGGATGCCTTTTCATGACGCCCCGGGGTGGGGTTACTTGCGGCACGCTCGCGGTTTATCTGTCCGCATATCAATAACCGCCCAACTATGGCTACAGCCTATCGGCGTACTTATTGATGAACCCCACCCCGTCCCCTCCCCCACAGGGGGAGGGGGGTATTCTTTATGCATACACCTGACGCTCAAGGTGTATGTAAATTCCTGCCCCAGGACATCCCATGCACCCCGACGACTATCAAACCCTCATCCACGAAGCGGACGCGCTTGACGAAAACGCCCGCCTGCTGCGGCTGTTTGACCTTGAACCCGTCCTTACCGCCGAGGCGGACAGCCCGCAAAAACACCGCGCCCTTGCCTACATTTACGAAGCGCTTGGCCGCTACCAGACCGCCTTTCAACACCAGCAAACCGCCTTTGACCGCAACAACCGCCATGACCGGCAAAACATCGTCCGCCTCAAAAACCTTGCCGGGGATTACGGCGACCGCTTCGCCGCCAAACGCCCGCTGCGCATCACCGCCGAACTCAAAGCTGCGCTGCCGCAGTTCAAATACTGCCCCGACCCGCTCGCCGCCAACATCTTCAAAACACAAGAAGAAGCCGTCACCTGCGACTGCTGCGACAAGCCCACCCACATCTTTTACACCAACCCGTTTTACAGCCGGGCAAACATCAATGCCCTTTGCCCTGGCTGCATCAAAAGCGGCCGCGCTGCCGAAAAATATCACGGTGCATTCGTCGATAGCGGCAGCATCTCGCCGGACATCGCCCAAGAAAAACAGGACGAACTCTGCCACCGCACTCCGTCCTATGCGGGCTGGCAACAAGAACCGTGGCCGGATCACTGCGGCGATTACTGCGCCTTTATCGGCTATACCGGCTGGCGGGAACTGGAAGAACAAGACCTCGCCGACCGCATCGAATGGTATGGCTTCCACCAGCCCGACCCCGAATACCTGCCATACATCGAAGCACACGGCTCGATGGCAGGCTACCTTTTCCGCTGCCTGCATTGCGGCCAGCACGTCCTGTACGTGGACATGGACTGACCGCCGCCCTGCGACACATGAAACGCTATGCCTCCCGCCCGCATCCTCACCGCCGAAAATCTCCGCCACTACGCCCCCGCCGCGCTGCCCGCCACCGCGCCACTCGTCCTCACCTGCCTCCAGCCGTACGAAGCCGATGCTGTCGCCAACCTGCTCACCGCCGACGTTCATCTCCTCTCGCTGGACCGCACCGACTGGGAGCACGCCTTCAGCCCGTGGCCAGCACCGCGTGCCTTCAAAAAGGCGCCGGATTTCAGCGGCGGCGCGACTGAAACCCTTGCCAGTCTCGCCGCGCGGCTGCCCGCCGTCGAACGGTGCCTCGGTCTGCAACCGCGCTGGTGCGGCATCGCCGGATACTCGCTCGCCGGACTGTTCGCCGCCTGGAGCGCCTACCACGCCAGCCCGTTTTCCCGCGTTGTCTGCGTTTCCGGCTCGCTCTGGTTTGACGGCTGGGCGGACTTCGCCACCAGCCGCCCGCTGCAACCCCCGCCGGCGCGCGCGTACTTCTCGCTCGGCGACAGCGAAAAAAATAGCCGCCATTCGCGCATGATGACGGTCGAAAACGCGACCCGCGCCACCGCCTGCAACAGGGCATCCGCACCACCTTCGCGCTGAACCCCGGCGGCCATTTCGACGACATCGCCGCGCGCACCGCCGCTGCTATTAACTGGCTCGCTGCTGACTAAAAACCGCAAGATTCGTCCCGCCCGCGCCCGTATAATCCGCGCCAAGGAGAACCCCATGCGCCACCCCGAATACAACGAAGCCCGTTTCGCCAAAGTGCTGCAATACCTGCACCGCCACTACCCGCACGAAATCGACCTTGCCCGCCTCGCCGACATCGCCTGCCTCTCGCCCTGTCACTGGCACCGCATCTACCGCGCGGTCATGGGCGAAACCATCGCCGAAACCCTGAAACGCATCCGCCTGCACCACGCCGCGCACCTGCTGCTCAGCGGCGACAAACCGCTGGCGGAGGTCGCCCGCGCCTGCGGTTACGGCGGCAACGCCCAGTCCTTCATCCGCATCTTCCGCGAAGCCTACGGCCAGCACCCGCAGGACTACCGCGCCCGTGGCGGCGCGCCCTGCCCTGCCCCGGCGCCGGTTGAAACCAGCGCGTACCCGCTGGAAATCCGCGACATCGCGCCGTTGCCGGTCGCCATCCTGCCGCACCACGGCGACTACATGAACATCGGCGCGACCTTCAGCCACGCTGAAAGCCTGCTCACCCTGCGCGGCCAACTGCCCGCCGCACAGGCGCGCTACTTCGGCATCTATTACGACGACCCCGACGCCTGCCCGGCCACCGCGCTGCGTGCCGAAGTCGCCATTTACACTGGCGAGGCGCCGGTCGCCGCTCCTTTCACCTGGCGACTGCTACCGGGCGGACGCTACGCCGTACTGCACCATCGCGGTGCCTATGCCGAACTGCACCGCGCCTACGACTGGCTCTACCGCGACTGGCTGCTCAACACGCCGTTGCAAGTCGCCGACGCGCCCTGCATCGAAGAATACCGCAACGACTGCAAAACCACGCCGCCGCAGGAGCTGCTGACCGACATCTGGCTGCCACTCACCAGCGACAATGCCTGAAACCCTTTCCTCAACCCACCGGAGTCAATCCATGAACGAAAACCCCAGTATCATCTCCCATGTCTCATTGGGCACCAACCACTTCGCGCAGGCCGTCGCCTTTTACGACAAGGTACTGGCGACGCTGAATATCCGCCGCACCCTCGATTTGAGCGAACATCAGGCGGTGGCTTATGGGCGTGCCTACCCTGAATTTTGGATACAGCGCCCGCATGACGGCCAGCCAGCGGCGACGGCAAACGGCGTCCACGTTGCCTTTTTCGCCACCAGCCGTGCCGAAGTGGATGCCTTTTATGCCGCCGCCCTCGCCGCCGGAGGCAAGGACGACGGCGCGCCCGGCCCGCGCCCGCATTACGGCAAGGAATATTACGGCTGCTTCGTCCGCGATTTGGACGGCCACAAAATCGAAGCGGTGGCGTGGCTCATGGATGCGTAATAGCAATCTCACAAAGCCCTGTACGGCGTTGCGCCACCTCGCCGTACAAAGCGTACTGTCTTCGGCGGCGCGCCTTGTACAGGACTTTGTGAGTATGCTATAAAAAGAAAGCCCCTGCCATGCAGGGGCTTTTGTCATGCGCAAAAAAGCCGGTCTAGCGACCGGCAAACAGATACAGGAGTGTAGTAAAGGTATAAGAAGAATCAGGGCAGGAGATGGTCGTCCGAGCCTTCGTTGATGCTCTCGAAGAGGAAGGTGGACATATAGCGTTCGCTGCCGTCCGGGAGCATGGCGAGGATGACCGAGCCTTCTTCCGCCTGTTGCGCAAATTGCAGCGCGGCGTTGAAGGTCGCGCCGCCGGAGATGCCGGTGAGGATGCCTTCTTGTGCCGCCAGGGCGAGCGCAGTGTCGCGGGATTCTTCGTCGCCGACCGGAATGAGGTAGTCGTAGATGTTCTGGTTCATGGTTTTGGCGATGAAGTCCGGCGTCCAGCCCTGGATTTTGTGCGGCGCCCAGTCTTTGCCCGCGAGCAGTTGCGCGTTCACCGGTTCGGTGGCGACGATTTTGAGGTCGGGTCGCGCCGCTTTCAGCACTTCGCCGGTGCCGGAGATGGTACCGCCGGTGCCGTAGCCGCTGACGAAGTAGTCGAGGCGCTCACCGGCGAAGTCGCGCAGGATTTCGGCAGCGGTGGTTTCGCGGTGGTATTGCGGGTTGGCGGGGTTGGCGAACTGGTCGGCGAGGAACCAGCCGTTTTTCTCCGCCAGCTCTTTGGCGACTCTGACCATGCCGACGCCGCGCTCGGCGGCGGGGGTGAGGATGACTTTACCGCCGAAGCTGCGGATGAGTTTGCGCCGCTCGACGGAGAAGGTCTCGGTCATGACGGCGACAAACGGATAGCCTTTGGCAGCGCAGACCATCGCCAGCGCGATGCCGGTGTTGCCGGAGGTGGCTTCCACTACGGTTTGACCGGGTTTGAGTACGCCGCGTTTTTCGGCGTCGTTGATGACGGCGTAGGCGAGGCGGTCTTTGACCGAGCCGCCGGGGTTGCGCGATTCGGTTTTGACGTAGAGTTGGACGTGTTTCGGCGCCAGGCGGTTGATGCGGATGATCGGGGTGTTGCCGATGGTGTCGAGGACGCTGTTGTATTTCATGGGATGTTTCCTTGTGGTTTGTGACGGGGCGCATGGTAATACGCTTCGCCGGGGCGCGTTATGCCTTTTTGGCATAAGCACCCCCCGTTTTGGTTATAGGCGGGAGGGGCGTGGCGGGGTAAGATGCCGCGCCGTTAGCCATCCCCCTAAAGCCTCATACTGTGTTGCGCCGCCTGACCGGGCACCCTAAAAAATGGCGGAGCCATTTTTTAGGGAAACCCGCGCCGTACGAAGGCGTACTGTCTTCGGCGGCGCGCCTTGTCTGAGGCTTTAGGTATATGGCTATATTGGTATGTTTTTTGCATGGGGGTTGTTTTTTGGCGAGGGTGAGTGGATGAAATTCAAGCAGTTACAGTGCATTGCGGCGATTGTGCAGTCCGGGTTCAATGTGACGGCGGCGGCGGAGGTGCTGCATATGTCGCAACCGGCGGTGAGCAAACAGGTCAAGATGGCGGAGGAGCTGCTGGGCGCGCCGATTTTCCGCCGCAACCGCAAGGCGTTCATCGGTCTGACCGAGGTCGGCGAGGCGATGATGCCGGATATCGAGCGGATTATGGTGGCGATGGACAACATCGCCCGCCTGAGCGAGCACCATAACCTGTTCGCATTGTCGCAGCTCTCCATTGCCACCACGCACACGCTGGCGCACAACCGCCTGGTGCAGATTCTGCCCGCCATTCAGCACGATTACCCGCAGTTGCCGATGAACGTCATCGAAGGCACCAACGCGCAGATTTTGCAAATGGTGCAGGAGCGCGATGCCGATTTCGCCTGGTTTTCCGCGAGCGACCTGACGCCGTACAACCTGCTGCTGCGCGGCCTGTTCATGCTGCCGGCGGAAAGCTGGTCGGCGGTGGCGGTGGCGCCGCGCGACCACGCCATCACGCAGAAGCCGTTTGAAGGCCTGACCAGCCTCGCCCCCTACCCGCTGATTACCTATGTCACCTCGCACAAGGAGCCGTCGGCGCTGGCGCGGGCGATGGCGGGGCGGGGGCTTGCGGCGCGCATCGTGCTGACCGCGCGCAACGCGGAGATGATCAAAAGTTATGTGCGTCAGGGGCTGGGCATCGGCGTCATCGCCGATATGGCGTTTGATGCGGACAAGGACAGCGATCTCGCGATGTTCCCGCTGGAGCGCTGGATGCCGATTTTCAACACCTACCTCGTCTGGCACAACGAAATGCGGCTGCGCGCCTTCCACTATGACCTGATTGACCGCATCGTGCCGGGGGCGACGCGCGAGGCGGTCGAACAATACGTGCGCAAACAGCAAAGCGTCAGCTCCGAACCGGGCTGGGCGATATAGCGCCCGTTTACATACACCTCCCCCGCTACCCTGTATGTATCCGGCTCCCTCCCCCGGTGGGGAAGGGGCTGGGGGTGGGGTTAGCCCGCATACCGCCAATGCCAAAACGTCCACTATCCGCCATCCTGTATGTAAAACCGTTGCGTAGGGTGGGGCTTGCCCCACCGTTAAACCCGATGTTCCGTCATCTAAACCGGAGACACCATGAAAACCATCATTCCATTACTGGCACTGCTGCTCGCCGCCAGCGCCGTCACCGGCCAACCCGACGGCTGCCCGCTGCCCCTGCCGCAGGGCATCCAGCTCAATCCGGACATCGCCACCGGTCGTTTCATCGGAACCGGCTACTTCGACGAGGAGACCTTCGCCGATACGCGGCTCAAGGCCGGGCGCTTCCTCAGCCGCGATGAGCGGGCGCAGTACGCCGCCTGGGACAACGCCGTCTGGCTCAACAACGACCGCATCGCCGCCTGGCGCGGCCAACAGGACAAGGACACCTTGCCATCATGGTTGCGCGAGCGGCTGCCTGAAAAATACCGCAAGAGCCGCAGCGGCGCCTTCGCCATCCTCGACGCCGACGGGCGCGAGCTGACGCCGCCGCGTTACGACGAAATCGTCTTCTTTGCCGCGCTGGTCGCCGGAGCGCCCATCCCGGTGCGCGTGGGCGCGCGCTGGGGTTATCTCAACGACCGGGGCGAAGAAATTATCGCGCCGCAATTTGAACAACCGGGACTGTTTTACGACGGCATCGCGCGGGTCAAACGCGACGGCGCATACGCTTACATCGACCGCAAAGGACAACCCGCCGCCGCACCAGGCACCGTCCGCCCGCGCATAACCGTCGAACCGCCGCCCATCCGGCTGAACAAACCCGGCGAATATTCCGAAGGACTCGCCTCCTTTGAACGCGACGGTCTGTGGGGCTACCGCAACGAAAAAGGCGAAGGAGTCATCGCGCCACAATTCAATGCGGCAGGCGACTTTCATGACGGACTGGCGCAGGTCAGCATCCGCGGACAGCCGCCGCGCTACATCAGGCGCGACGGCACATACATCAGCGCACCGTATGGCAGCGGCAGCATGGGCATCCCGGATGGCGCGCTGGAGCGCATCCCCTACCGCCAAAACCAACAGTGGGGACTGATCGACCTACATGGCCGCGTCATCACCCCGCCGCGCTTCCGCCTGCGTAATGACCTTGAAGGCATTCTTAGCCCGCTGTTCCGCCGTGGCGTCGCCGTGGTTTACCTGGCGGAAAACTGGCCGCGCGAACAGGAAGTGCTGATTGACCGCGACGGCTGCGTCCTCGCCCGGCGCAGCAGCTTTTTTAACGACGACTTTGAACTGCTCTCCCTCACCCCCGACCAACCATGACCCCCGACCTTAAACAACTCCGCCGCGACATCCGCGCCGCCCGCCGTGCCATCGCCCCCGAAGAACGCCAACAGATAAGCGCAGCGACCGCCGCCACCGCCCTCGCCTGGCTATGCGCGCATGACGACATCCGGCGCGTCGCTACCTTCCTCTCCATGCCCGAAGAAATTGACACCGCCCCGCTCAACCGCGCCCTGTGGCAGGCCGGATACCGCCTCTACCTGCCCTATGTGCGCGGCAAGGGCGAAGCACTACTATGGTTGCCCTATCAAGAAGACACCGCCCTCGCGCCCGACGCCGTCGGCATCCCCGCACCGCCGCTGCAAGCGCCGCTGGACGCACTCGCGCTCGATGCCGTCATCACCCCGCTCGTCGCCTGGGACGCCCACGGCACTCGCCTCGGCATGGGAGGCGGGTTTTACGACCGCACGTTTGCGCGTAAAATACCGCACGCCAAACCGTGGCTACTCGGAATCGCTTACCCTTGTCAAGCCGTTGCGACCCTGCCGCGCCGACCCTGGGACGTGCCGCTCGATGCCGTCGCCAGCACCGAAAACCTCTACACCTACCTACAGGAGCAGCCATGAGCCAAGAACACCGCGACCTTACGCGCATCAGCCACCACACCAAAATCGTCGCCACCATCGGCCCCGCCAGCAGCGACGAAGAAATCCTCGAACACATGATCCGCGTCGGCCTGAACGTCGTCCGCTTCAACTTCAGCCACGGCGACGCCGCCTTCCACGGCGAAAACGCGCGCAAAGTGCGCGAAGCCTCACGCCGCGTGGGCCGCGAAGTCGCCATCATCGCCGACCTGCAAGGGCCGAAAATCCGCGTTGGCGCCATCGCTGGCGGCAAAATGGAACTCGCCCGTGGCGACAAACTCATCCTCGACGCCGCCTACGAAGGCGAAGGCAAAGACCACCGCGTCGGCCTGGATTACCGCGAACTGCCGAAAGACGTCAAGGCGGGCGACATCCTCCTCCTTGACGACGGCCTGCTCAAACTCAAAGTCGAACAAGTCATCGGCGACGAAGTGCACACCACCGTGCAGAACCCCGCCGTGCTCAAATCCAAAAAAGGCATCAACAAACAGGGCGGCGGCCTCACCGCCCCGGCGCTCACCGAAAAAGACTATCAGGACCTGAAAACCGCGGTCGCCATCGGCGCCGACTACATCGCCGTCAGCTTCGTCAAATCCGCCGCCGACATGGAACTCGCACGCCAACTGGTCAGCCAGGCCGAAGACCGTGGCGAAATCCTGCCGGGGCTGATTGCCAAAATCGAGCGGGTTGAAGCCATCGAAAACCTCGAAGAAATCATCCTCGCCAGCGACGGTGTCATGGTTGCCCGTGGCGACTTGGCGGTCGAAGTCGGCAACCCCGCCGTACCGGCACTGCAAAAACGCATCATCCGCACCGCGCGCCGCCTGCGCCGCTTCACCATCACCGCCACCCAAATGATGGAAAGCATGATCACCAACCCGGTGCCGACCCGCGCCGAAGTCTCCGACGTCGCCAACGCCGTCATCGACGGCACCGACGCCGTCATGCTCAGCGCCGAATCCGCCGCCGGTGCCTATCCGTTTGAAACCGTGCGCACCATGGCCGAAATCTGCGCTGCCGCCGAACAATCGCAACTCGGCCAGAGCTTCGACCACACCTACGACGAAATCCCGGTTGAGCGCATCGACCAAGGCATCGCCAACAGCGCCGTCTTCACCGCGCAACTGCTGCACGCCAAAGCCATCGTCGCCCTCACCGAAAGCGGCACCACCGCCTTCCAAATTAGCCGCTTCGGCATCAACCTGCCCATCCACGCGCTCACCCCCAGCCTTGCCGTACAGCGCAAAATGGCCATCTACCGCAGCGTCCGTCCGGCACGACTGGATACCAGCAAAGAGCACGACGAAGCCATCCGCGAAGCCGAAGAATACCTCGTCCAGCGCCGCCACCTGAAAAGCAACGACCTCTACGTCATCACCAGCGGCTCTATGCGCAGCAGCGGCGGCACCGACGAACTGCAAGTCCGCCGCACGCGGTAAACGTGGCGCAGCCATTCCCCCCTCCCCCGCAGGGCGAAGCCCGCAGCGGGGGAGGGGGTAGGCCAAACCAGAATCCCCACCGTAACCCAAACAGCAAATCGTGCACTTACCAAAAACCACGGGGGTGAAGGCAAAACCTTCACCCCTTTTTCCATAGCCAAAACGGACACCCCATGAACCTTTACCAAACCCTGCCGCTCATCGCCGCACTTGCCCTCAACAGCGCCCTTGCCACCGACGAACCTGCAAAACCTGCCGAACCCGCAAAAGAAACAACCAAAGAAAGCGCCAAGCCCGCCGACGCCATCGAAGGCGTGGAATACAGCGACGACAAAGAATGCCACATCAAAACCAACGCCCAGCCGATGCCGGTTATCCACGCACTCATCGCCGCGCGCGGCCTGCCTGGCAGCAACGCGGACGAACTGCGCATCGCGCTCGGCACCGCCATTGCCAACGGCTGCGACCTGAACGAACCCGACCGCGCCGGACTGCAACCGCTCAATGCCGCGATATTGTTTAACGACGCCGAAATCGTCGCACTGCTCTTGGAAAAAGGCGCCGACCCCTACCAGAGCATCCACAAACCCGGCAGCCAGATTGACGGTGCCAACAGCTTCGATTTCCTGCAAAAAATCGAAGAAAAAGAAAAAGCGCGCAAAGGCGAACACCCCGACCGCTCCGCCGTCGCTACCGCCCTGCAAAAATACCGCTGAGACGCTGCCTGCCCCCGTGGTCATCGCGCCACAAATCACACAACACAAGGGTGTGTAAATCCCCTCCCCTGCAGGGCGAAGCCCGCAGCGGGGGAGGGTTGGGGAGGGGGTGAGCGATATTATTGATGAGCCGAAATTCCAATTTTTCAATTGCTTGCTGCCCTCACTCCAACCCCTCTCTCGCTACGCGAGCAATGCTTGTCCCAGAGGGACTGGAACAGCTCGCGCAGCGACAAGCATTAGACTTCCTTCCAAACTAACTATAACTTGCACGGCAACCCGACAAAATTCCAAACCTGCTGAGCTGTTGTCTGCTGCCCCCACCCTAACCCTCCCCCACAGGGGGAGGGAACTCATTGGCTGCAAAAATAGCAACAGTTTCATAACTATCCATATGTGATATGGCAGCTGTTATTTGAATCTGCCGCAGAACGGCTCCCTCCCCCGTGGGGGAGGGCCGGGGTGGGGGCAGGGATACAAATTCCAAAAAACGTATGCCTTTGCCTGGTTTGGAAAGAGGTCTATTGCTTGCGAAGCAAGAGAGAGGCGCTCATCCGCCGAATTGCAAACAGCCCTCTAACCCAACCTGCACAGTCCGCACATAAAACAAAAGAGAATCGTAGGTATGGCCGCAGGCACGCACGCGTTTCCAACCTTCCCCGCGTGCGTGTCGGCTACGCCGCCACACCCTACGCCCAAAATCCGCCATAAGGTGCGCCTCGGCGACACCATCCGGGTGATGGCGACGATTTTGCGGCTACGCCGCCGCGCCATTCATGCCAAACACAGCGCTTTGATGCCAACACCACCGCCCCGCCCGGGGCGTTTTTCATACCGCCGCGCCGGTCATCGCGTCGCGCTCGCAACAAATCACTCAAAAAAGCCCTTAATTCGCCGAAAAACACCCCGCCCGTTTCTGTGTTACATTCGCGCAATCCTTCATTCACACAGGAGACCGGCAATGTCCAAAACCTTCTTCGGCCAACCGCGCCAACTCTCGACGCTTTTCCACATCGAACTGTGGGAGCGTTTCTCCTTTTACGGGATGAACAGCATCCTCGCCATGTACCTCTACCACAGCGTGACCAAAGGCGGGCTTGGCTTTAGCGAAGCGGTTGGCGGCAGCATTGCTACGGCTTATGGTGGCAGCGTCTATCTCTCTACCATCTTTGGCGGCTGGGTCGCCGACCGCATCCTCGGCGCGGAACGCACCCTGTTTTATTCCGGCGTGCTGGTCATGCTCGGCCATATTGCCCTTGCCCTCATCCCCGGCGTCAGCGGCATGATTGCCGGGCTGGTCTGTATCGCTCTCGGCAGTGGCGGCGTCAAAGCCTCCGCCAGCACCATGGTCGGCTCGCTCTACGAAAACGACGAATGGCGCGCGCGCCGCGATGCCGGTTTTTCCATCTTCTATAGCCATCAACATCGGCGGGATGCTCGGTCCGTTCCTCACCGGCATCCTGCAAGAAAACATCGGCTTCCACTACGGCTTTGGCCTCGCTGCCATCGGCATGGCATTTGGTCTGTGGTGCTACAATCATGGCCGCAAAGAGCTGCCAAAACTGACCGCGCCCAACCCGCTGCCCGCCAACCAGCGCAGTGCCGCCGCCGTCGTCATCCTCGCCGTCGTGCTGGCACTCATTGCCGCCGTCCATTTCGACAAAATCAACACCGACAACTACTCACGCATCCTGCTCACCACCATCATCGCCGCCACCCTCGGCTACTCCGCCCGCCTGCTGCTCGATCCGCGCGTCGATAGCGACCACCGCCGCTACATCATCGCCTACATCCCGCTTTTTGCCACGGTCAGCGTCTTTGCCGCCGAATACTTTCAGTTCTACACCGTCGTCACCGTCTATTTCGACGAAACCATGAACCGCAGCATCGGCAGCTTCACCATCCCCGCCGGCTGGAAAGACTCGCTGCAAAGCCTGTGGGTTATCCTTTTCGCCGGCGTCACCGCGACGCTGTGGACGCGCCTCGGCGACAAACAGCCGAAAACCCCGCTCAAATTTGCCCTCGCCATGTTCATCCTCGGCAGCGGCTACCTCTTCTTCGTGCCGTTCGTGCGCAGCGGCGTGGTGATGGGGCTGGTCACCTTCGCCTTCGCCATCCTCATCATCACCTTCGGCGAACTGCTGCTCTCGCCGATTTCCACCTCGTTTGCCACCAAAATCGCGCCGCCGCACTTCAGAACGCAGATGATCGCGCTGAACTTCCTCGCCTTCTCGCTCGGTTTTACCTTGGGTAGCATCATTTTCCGCGCCAACTACGGCGTACATTTTGCCGATCCGGTCGTCATTGACCCCGCAACCGCGCTCGCCCACGCCGCGCAACAGCCCTGGCATGACTACCTGCAAATGGTGAACACCGCCGACTTCTTCGCCCTCATCGGCGGGCTGGGCATCGCCGCCGGGGTCGTCCTGATGCTGCTGGTGCCGCTACTGAACCGCCTGCTGAAAGGTATCGACTAAAAGGCGGGTATCGCCCTTCCCCCGCAGGACGCCCCAGCGTCCGCAGCGGGGGAGGGTCGGGACTCCCCTATAAAAAAGCGAACGCTTTTTCATGAGAAAACGGGGAGGATGTATAGCCATCCCCGCTATCGCGGACATATCCGTTTTCCAAAAACAGTCGGCAACCAAACAACATCCCGCCACCGCCTACAAAAAACCGGCCAAATACCGTAAAATACGCGCGTACCGCATCCTGCGGCGCTCCAAAAACACCCATAAAAACCCGAACAAAAACAAAGCCCGAAAGCTCAACTTTTTCCCGCTGGCAAAAGTTGGAAATACCCCTCTCAACTTATTGAAAACAAGGAGAAAAAATACACACCGCCAATTAAAAACTTGTCCCTGCTACAAAGGGATTGTGACATATAATAAGTACCGCCCTTGGCTATTCTGGATGATTAAAAACTTGTCCCTGCTACAAAGGGATTGTGACAATTGGCACCGGCCAAATCCAAAAAGCATCGCGATTAAAAACTTGTCCCTGCTGCAAAGGGATTGTGACCCCGTAATTGCGCAGCCTTGAGTGCCATAAAATATTAAAAACTTGTCCCTGCTTCAAAGGGATTGCCATTAAAAACGCCGACGGTTGTCGGCGTTTTTTCTTTTGGCTGCGGCAACCGCATCGCGGCATCCGTAATCATGTAACCCGCAGGCGCAGACTGGGTGCATACCCGATATTTCTTGATGTCGGCCATGAATGGCCGACCTGCGTTTACTGCAAAGGGATTGCCATTAAAAACGCCGACGGTTGTCGGCGTTTTTTCTTTTGGCTGCGGCAACCGCATCGCGGCATCCGTAATCATGCAACCGCAGCGCAGATTGGGTGCATCCCCGATATTTCTTGATGTCGGCCATGAATGGCCGACCTGCGTTTACTGCAAAGGAATTTCCATTAAAAACGCCGACGGTTGTCGGCGTTTTCTTTTGCCTGTGGCAACCGCATCGCGGCATCCGTAATCATGCAAACCGCAGGCGCAGATTGGGTGCATCTCCGATATTTCTTGATGTCGGCCATGAATGGCCGACCTACGTTTGCGGCTTGGTGAGGATTGCCATCCGCGGGAAGATTGCTTTGCTCCGGCGGGGAAACGGACACCCCCACCCCGCCTTCCCACGGAGAGGGCGTCGGACGTTGGCTTTAATGGTGGGCCAAGGCCCACCCTACAGGCGGATGGCGACAACCATAGGGTGCGCCCCGGCGCACCGTTCGCAATACTTGCTCCGGGTGATAATTTTCGTGGATTATCGTTAAAGCTGTGTTACATTCGCCATACCGCGCTACGCGGCACCTCGTCCCATCTTCACCGGAGACCGCCATGACCACGAACAACTCCTTCTTCGGCCACCCGCGCCAACTCTCGACGCTCTTCCACATCGAACTGTGGGAGCGCTTTTCCTTCTACGGGATGCAGGGCATCCTCTTTATCTACCTCTATTACAGCGCGACCAAAGGCGGCCTCGGCTTCAGCGAGGCGGCTGCGGGCGGCCTCGTCGGCGCTTACGGCGGCAGCGTTTACCTCTCCACCATCCTCGGCGGCTGGCTTGCCGACCGCATTTTTGGCGCAGAACGCACCCTGTTCTACGCCGGTATCCTCGTGATGACCGGCCACATCGCGCTCGCCGTCATCCCCGGCGTGGACGGCCTGATTGCGGGGCTGGTCTGCATCGCCCTCGGCAGCGGCGGCGTCAAGGCATCGGCCAGCTCGATGGTCGGCGCGCTTTATGAAGACGAAAAACTGCGCCCGCTGCGCGATGCCGGATTTTCCATCTTCTACATCGCCATCAATATTGGCGGCTTCCTCGGCCCGCTCATCACTGGCGTGCTGCAACGCTACATCGGCTTTCACTACGGCTTCGGTGCCGCTGCCATCGGCATGGCATTTGGCCTGTGGCGCTACGCCGCCGGGCGCAAAAAACTGCCACGCCCTGGCGCACCGCACCCGCTGCCGCCAAAACAGCGCAAAACCGCCGCCACCGCCGCGCTCGCCATCATCCTCGCGCTCAGCGCCGCAGTGCATTACGACAAACTCGGCCTGGACAATTTCCCCGGCGTGCTGCTCACCGTCGTCATCCTCGCCACTGCGGGCTACTTTGCCCGGCTGCTGCTCGACCCAAAAGTTGACCGCAACCACCGCCGCTACATCATCGCCTACCTGCCACTGTTCGCCGCCATCTGCGTCTTCTGGGCCATCTGGTTCCAGATATACACCGTCGTCACCAGCTACTTCTCCGAAACCATGAACCGCAACCTCGGCGGCTTTGAAATCCCGGTGTCGTGGAAAGATTCGCTGCAAAGCCTGTGGATTATCCTGTTTTCCGGGGTGATGGCGACGCTGTGGACGAAACTGGGCGACACTCAACCGAAAACGCCGCTCAAATTCGCGCTGTCGCTCTTTATCCTCGGTCTCGGCTACCTCTGCTTCGTGCCGTTCATCCGCACCGGCGTGGTGATGGGGCTGGCCGTCTTCGCCTTCGCCATCCTGCTCAATACCCTGGCCGAACTGCTGCTCTCGCCGATTTCGCTCTCCTTTGTCACCAAAATCGCGCCCGACCACGTCAAGACGCAGATGGTGGCGCTGAATTTCCTCGGCATCTCGCTCGGCTTCACCCTGGGCGGCATCATCTTTGCCAAAAACTACGGCGTGCATTTCGCCGAACCTGCGGCGATTGACGCCACCAGCCTGCTCGCCCGCGCCGCCGCGCAGCCCTGGCACGACTACCTGCAAACGATGAACACCGCCAACTACTACGCGCTCATCGGCGGCATCAGCATCGCCACCAGCGTCGCCCTCGCCCTCGCCGTCCCGGCGCTGAACCGCCTGCTGAAGGGGATTGACTGAAACAGCCCACAAAAAAACCGCCCGTCCGGCGGTTTTTTCTTGCGCTCCCCATCAGCGGGTAATCGTAATCGGATTTTGCCGCCACATCGCAATGAGGCAGGTGTGTACCGTAATCAGCATTTCAATCAGCGTCACGCCAATCATCGCCCCCAAAAAGGCGGTGAGAATCCAGTAATGATTGATGGGCAGCGATTGCACCATCGCCAGATGCTTCGGCGCGAGCAGCCAAAAACACAAGCCCGCCAACAACCAGGAATACGTAAAAATATCGCCCAAAATATCGGCAAAACACTCGCGCGGATGCTCATAGCCGGAAGACTTGTTGGCCGTCCACACCGACCAGCCCAAATAAACGGCGGCAAACGCCAGCAGCACAAAACTGAGCGCCAAATCGGTGAGACGCATAAAGCCGACGACAAACCCGGCAACCGTCAACAACACGCCGAGGCGGAAAAACGACTTGAACAAGGCAGACATAAAAACCTCCAAAAAGAAAAACGCCATTTAACACGAAAGCACGGCAAAGCGCCAACGACCGAACCGTCATCTGCCGCGCCGCCCGCCCGATTGCGCTATCATCAATGCTTTCACAAGGACACGCTCATGAACTGGACCCAACTGCTTTCCACCTACCGCATCGGCCAGGCCGCCTGCCCCGAACCCTCGGTGCGCTCCGACTTCCAGCGCGACGGCGACCGCCTCATCTTCTCCGCCGCCTTCCGCCGCATGAAAGACAAAACGCAAGTCTTCCCGCTGGAAAAAAACGACTACGTCCGCACCCGCCTCACCCACTCGCTGGAAGTCTCCTGCGTCGGGCGCAGCCTCGGCAGCAGCGTCGGCACCTGGCTTCTGGAAAAAAATCCCGAACTCACGCGGCATGGCATCCACGCCGCCGACATCGGCGACATCGTTGCCGCCGCCTGCCTCGCGCACGACATCGGCAACCCGCCCTTCGGCCACTTCGGCGAACAGGCGATGCGCGACTACTTCAACAGCGCCGACGCCACGGGCATCCTCGAACGCCTTGACAACGATGCCCAACGCGCCGACCTGCTCAACATCGAAGGCAACGCGCAAGGCTTCCGCATCACCAACCGCCTCGAAAGCCCGGACAACCACGGCGGCCTGCGCCTGACCGCCGCCACCCTCGCCGCCGCCAGCAAATACCCCGCCACCGCCTACAAAAACCCCTACAAAAAGAACGGCGTCTATCAGGACGACCTCGCCGACTTCGCCACCATCTACCAAGCGCTCGGCATCCCGCCGCGCGGCGACAGCGGCCAGGCATGGCAGCGCCACCCGCTCTCGTATCTGATGGAAGCGGCGGACGACATCTGCTACCTGATTGTGGACATCGAAGACGCCTACCAAATCCGGCAAATCGAACACCGCATCGCCTACGAACTGCTCGCCGATCTGGCGGGCGACATGGCCGACGGCGGCCGCCTTGCCGCGATGGAAAGCAAAAGCGACCAGCTCGCCTACCTGCGCGCCAAAGCCATTGGCCGCCTCGTCCACGAAACCGTCGCCGTCTTCCAGGAAAACGAAGCGGCGCTGCTGGCAGGCGCGCGCGACGCACCGCTGCTAAAAAGCATCCCCGCCATCGACAAACTCGCCGCCCTGCGCGCCTACGCCGAAAAACACATCTACCTCAGCCGCCCGGTGGTGGAAGTGCAAATCGCCGGACACCGCGTCCTCACCGGGCTGATGGCGACCTACTGCCAGGCCATTGCCAACACCCACGGCCGCGACCACCACACCCGCGCCGACCAGATGATCTTGGCGCTCCTGCCCGAACGCTTCCGCAAAAACCGCGACACCCTCTACCGCAAACTGCTCGGCGTCTGCGACTACGTCGCCGGGATGACCGACAGCTACGCCGTCTCGCTCTACAAAAAAATCACCGGCATCAGCCTGCCGGTGAATTGAGCCACACCAACCGGAGCCAACCATGACCACCATCCTTGTGCGCAACCTGCCGGAAGCCACCCACCGCGCCCTGCAAGCCCGCGCCAAACAGGCGGGACGCAGTACCGAAGCGGAAATACGCGCCATCCTTGAAGCGGCGCTCCAGCCGGAGCACGCCCCCAGACCCGGCAGCCTGCTGGTCGCCATCGGACAGGACATCGGCGGCGTCGAACGCGCCATAACGCGCGAGGCGGAACCTGACGAACCGGTGCCATTCACATGATATTGCTCGACACCAACGTCATTTCCGAACCGCTGCGCCCCGCACCGAATCCGGCAGTCATTGTCTACACATGACTGGACGCACAGTAAACAGCGAGCCTGTTCCTCAGAAATTATTTAAAATCTTGGGAATCGCATTTTTCCGTATGTTTGTGCAGGGAACTGAAAACAGGAAAAACCGCCGATATGCCCCCTCTCCCTGTGGGAGAGGGCTGGGGTGAGGGCAGCAAACATGAAAAGCAAACGTCAATTCATAAAAAGCATCGCTCACCCCCACCCTGCCCCGCTGCGGGCTTCACCCTGCAGGGGAGGGGACAATTCGGGCGCAGCAATTAAAATTCGTGCGGATAACCGGGATTTTGAACCGTTTCTCAGCACCGTAACGTTGGCGGAACTGCATTCGTGACAAATGCGCGTCGCCAGCCGGGATACCGCGCCGTACATCGCGGCAGGAGTCCCCGTCATCAATCCGTGGAAAGAACCATGACCCGCCAAACCACCGACCGCCTCATCGCCCTCATCTTCCTCGCCCTCACCGCCGCCTTTCTCTGGCAGGCGCTCGCCAACCCCGCCTTTCAGGACTGGCTTTTCGCCCGCCATCACAACATCCTGAGCTGGTACATTCGCCCGCTGCTGCTCATCCCGGTCATGCTCGCGGCATGGTGGCGCAGTTGGGGCGCGCTGATGGCGGCCATCTTCGCGCTCCTCACCAGCATGGGCTGGTTTCCCGCGCCGGCGGTGGCGGACGACCATGTGCGCCAATTCCTCGCCGATGAAGTCGCCTTCCTCCGCAGCGGCTGGACATGGACAAAAACCGGCTACACCCTGACCGTATCCGCCTTTTTCGCGCTGCTGGTCGGCGCTGCCTGGCATCATCACTGGCGCGGAATCGCTGCCATCCTGACCGCCGCCGCCTGCAGCAAAATCCTCTTCAGCCTGCTCGGCAGCGGCGTCGCCGCAACCGCCATCATCCTCCCCGCCCTCATCGGCCTCGCAATCTGCCTCGCCGTTGCGTGGCGCATCCACAAAACCCGTTAAACCCAGGAGAAACCCCATGCGCGCACTACTGCTCATTGACATCCAGAACGACTTCATGCCCGGCGGCGCCCTGCCCGTGGCCGATGGCGACGCCATCATCGCCCCGGTCAATGCCGCCATGCACGACTACCCGCTCATCGTCGCCACCCAGGACTGGCACCCCGCCGGACACGAGAGCTTCGCCAGCGCCCACCCCGGCCAGCAGCCGTTCGCCACCATCACCCTGCACGGCCTCGCGCAAACCTTGTGGCCGGAGCACTGCCTCGCGGGCAGTGACGGCGCGGCGCTGCATCCGGCGCTGGACACGCGCCGCATCGCCGCTATCTTCCGCAAGGGCATGGATCCGCACACCGACAGCTACAGCGCCTTCTGCGACAACGGCCAGCGCCACCACACCCGGCTTGACGCCTGGCTGCGCGCCTGCGGCGTCACCGACATCGACGTCGCCGGCCTTGCCGCCGATTATTGCGTCTATTACAGCATCAAGGACGCGCTCGCCGCAGGCTTCCGCGTCCGCCTGCTGGAACGCGCCACCCGCGCCATCGACCCCGCCGGTTACGCGGCGAAAAAGGCGGAGCTGTTGCAGCATCCGGCATTCAGCCTCGGCTGAGGAGGCATCCGCAGCGGGGCGGGTGTTATCCGGTCGCAGGCCGGGCATTTATGGCCGACATCAAGTTTTGTCGGCCATGAATGGCCGACCTACGGTAGCTATTCCGTCCACCATAGGGTGCGCCTCGGCGCACCGCATACGGTTCAAGACATTCGGGCAGCGACAAACGGACACCACCTCGGTACGGTTGATACACTCGCGCAAAACGTGTCGCTACCGAATACTCCACCATCTCATTACCTCGAAAAATCCCCGCCCCCTGTAGGGCAAAGCCCGCATCTGTTGCAGCATCCGGCATTCAGCCTCGGCTGAGGGAGAGGCATCCGCAGCGCGGCGGGTGTTATCCGGTCGTAGGTCGGGCATTTATGCCCGACATCAAGTTTTGTCGGCCATGAATGGCCGACCTACGGTAGCTGTTCCCGTCCGCCATAGGGTGCGCCTCGGCGCACCGCACACGGTTCAAGGCATTTGGGCAGCGACAAACGAATACCACAGCGGCACATCTGATACACTCGCGCAAAACGTGTCGCCACTGAATACTCTACCATCTCATTGCCGTCGCACCCATGCGAGCAATCACCGCCGGAGGCAGGGGCGCAGGCGGTAGCGCGGCACAGATTCGCGTGCTACATTTGAACGCAACCGATGGCTGCGCAGAAAATCACCAGCAGCACTTTGTCTGTTGCCGTAATGCAAGCCGTCGCCAGCATTACGCTTTTCGACGACGCCCATCGTCGCCCGCCACTTTGTCCACAAAATTTGGGGATAAACCGCTACCGCCTCGATGGACGGAGGCGACCGCGCTGCCGTCAGGTTATGCACAAATCCAGCGCTGGCGCGACGGCAAGGATTGCAAGCGGAAAAAGCGCTTTGTTTACCGCAGATTCTCCTATTTTATTGTTTTATCGTGAATTTTTACAGCAGGCGCCATGCGCAATACCGACCGCAACCGCCGGTGAACGCTAAAATTTTTGGCAAAACGCGCCAGTTATCCACCGCTTTATCCACACTCCGCTCACCACGCCAACCATGACCCCTTTCGCTCACCGCCTCGCCGCCTGGCAAGCCCAATATGGCCGCAACCACCTGCCCTGGCAGGGCAACGACCCCTACCGCGTCTGGCTCTCGGAAATCATGCTGCAACAGACGCAAGTCGCCACCGTCTTGCAATATTACCCGCGCTTCCTCGCCCGCTTTCCCGATGTCGAAAGCCTCGCCGCTGCTGCCGATGACGACGTACTCGCGCTGTGGTCCGGCCTCGGCTACTACAGCCGCGCGCGCAATCTGCACCACGCCGCACGGCAAATCATGGACGAACACGGCGGGCAGTTCCCGCGCGACCGCGCCGGACTGGAGACGCTGAAAGGCGTGGGGCGCAGCACCGCCGCCGCCATCGCCGTCTTCGCCTTCGGCCAGAAGGAAGCCATTCTCGACGGCAACGTCAAACGCCTGCTCGCCCGCCACGCGGGCATTTACGGCGCGACCGGCCAGCCCGCGACCCTCGCCGCGCTGTGGGCGGAGGCGGAAGCGCGCCTGCCGGACGATGCCGCCACCCTGCGCCGTTATACGCAGGGTCTGATGGATTTGGGCAACGGCATCTGCACCCGTACCCGCCCGCGTTGCGGCGAATGCCCGGTCGCCGCCGACTGCTACGCTTACCGGCACGACGCCACCGCCGCGCTGCCGGAAAAGCGCGCGAAAAAGCCCAACCCGGAAAGGCATACGGTGATGCTGCTCGCCCGCTGTGGCGACCGCCTGCATCTTTACCGTCGCCCGGATCGCGGCATCTGGCGCGGCCTGTGGTCGCTGCCGGAATACGACAGCATCGCCGCCGCCGAGACCGCCGCGCAAACGCTGGGCGCGATTACCGCGCGTGCAACGCTGCCCGCCATCACCCACAAATTCACCCACTACACCCTGCACATCGCGCCCTTTGCCGTGACCATCGCCGCACCCGCCCGCGCCGCCGACTGGTTGCCGCAACAGGAGGCGCTGGCGAAAGGCCTGCCCGCGCCGGTGCGCCGCCTGATAGACGACCATTTCTGCTAAAACCCGGAGAAAGCCATGCTGAATTATTACCGCCTGAAAATCTCGCTGATAGAATCCCACGCCGTGCCCATTTCCCAATTGCACCGCATCATAGAAATTAGCGGCAATGCCACCTTTGCCAATCTGCATGAACTCATTTTTGAGGCCTTTGACCGCCGCGAGCCGTGCCTTTACAAATTCATGCTGACGCGTCGCGAAGCCACCAACCGGCGCATCCTTTACCAATGCAACGAAGAAGTCATTTGCAACCATAAAAACATGATATCCAGCCTGCCGGAAGAAGAAAGACCGGTGCAACACAATGCCGAAACTTTTACCCTTGACGAGGCGGCATTTCAGGAAAAAGATTTCTTCTATTACTGGTTTGATTTCATCGACGACTGGATACACCGCATCAAAATCGAAAAAATCCTCCAGGATGAATCTCCCGCTGCGGAAAATCCCGAAACATGGAGCGGTGTCATCCTGAAAAAAGTCGGTGAATCCCCGGCACAATATTGACCCATAACCGGAGCATCCCGTGTCCACCCTTGAAAAAGCGATCGAACTCGCCGCCAATTACCACGCCGGACAAACCGACCGTGGCGGCACGCCCTACATCCTCCACCTGCTGGCGGTAATGATGGCGGTGGATGGCATCGAAGCGAAAACCATCGCCGTGCTGCACGACATCCTCGAAGACACACCGCTTACCGCTGACGACCTGCGCGTCGCCGGTTTCAGCGAAGCCATCGTCGAAGCCGTGCTGGCGCTGACGCGCAAAGCCGACGAAAGCCGCATCACCGCCGCTTACCGCGCCGCAAGTAACCCGCTGGCGCGGGCGGTCAAACTGGCGGATGTCGCCGAAAACCTGAAAATCGAACGCATCCCGCAGCCTAGCGCGCGCGACCTCGCCCGCCTGGACGAATACCGCGAAGTGGCGCAAGTCCTGCGCGCCGCCGCAGACGACCGATGACATTCATTCGCATTTGACATTTACCCGCATAGCTGCCAGTCTTCGCCCGCCGCCTTTGCGGCTTTCACCAACCCACGGAGCAAACCATGCTGTCAGAAAACATCATCAAACACCTCAATGACCAATTAAACGCCGAGTTCTACTCGTCCAACGTGTACCTGCAAATGTCGGCCTGGGCGGATTACAAAGGATTCCCCGGAGCCGCCAAATTCCTGAAAGCGCACGCCGCCGAAGAAATGGAACATATGCAGCGCCTCTTTACCTATCTCTGCGAAACCGGCGCGATGCCGCGCCTTGCTGCCATTGCCGCACCCAAAACCGAATACGCCAGCCTGAAAGAACTCTTTGAAGAAGTCTATGCCCACGAAAAAGAAATCACCGGCAAAATAAACAAACTGGTGGAAGAAACCTTCAAAGAAAAAGACTATTCCTCTTTCAACTTCCTGCAATGGTATGTCGCCGAGCAGCATGAAGAAGAGCATCTCTTTACCTCCATTCTCGACAAATTTAATGTCGCTGGCGATACCGGCATTGGCCTTTACCATATCGACGAAGATTTGGGCAAAATGGCAGACGCCAAATAATCCGTCATCTGTAAATCACGCAAATAAAAAACCGCCCTCCGGGGCGGTTTTTTTATCGGAATTGGTACAGTGCGGGTTTCCCTAAAAAATGGCTCCGCCATTTTTTAGGGTGCCCGGTCAGGCGGCGCAACACCGTATGAGGCTTTCGGTGGATGGCTATACATACACATCGAGCGCTTAGGTGTATGTGGCGAATTTACAATTCAAGTGCAACAGCTACAAAAAAAGACGCTCATAAGCGATACTGCAAAAAACTTCAAAACCTTGCAGGAGACCACAAATGAGCGCCTACCATTATCTTACGCCAACCGAACGGGAATACATAATGGTTCAACGCGCCAAGGGCAGGAGCATCACCGCCATCGCCGCCGCGCTGGGGCGTAGCAAATCCACCATCTCACGTGAACTTAAGCGCAACAACAGTGGCGGGAGCTACAGCGCCAGCAAGGCGCAGGAGCAATACGACAACCGGCGTCTGGTCTGCCGCCGCAAGCGCAAGCTGGATGACCCGGAGCTTTTTGCCCTGGTCAAGGACAGGTTTCTGAAAGAGCACTGGTCGCCGGAGCAGATCCAGTACCGCCTGCGCCGTGAAGACAGCCCGCATTCCATCAGCTACGCGACTATCTACCGCGGTATCTACGCCGGGCGTTTCAATGACCCCGACTGGGTGATAAGTGGCAAGCAAAGGCTGCGCCACCGTGGCAAGAAGCGGCGGCGCAAGGGCGAGCCGACACGTGATAAATTCCCGGTTGAGCATGCGCTGTCGGCGCGTCCGCCAGAGGCGCAGGCGCGGGAGCGACTTGGCGATTGGGAAGCCGATACCGTTGCAGGCGTGGTGGGTGGTGCGGTGTTGCTGACGTTGGTTGACCGCAAAAGCCATTATCTGCACTGCGTGCGGCTGGAAAAAAAGACGGCAGACGGCGTGAATGCGGCGATGATTGAAGTCTTGCACGGGCAGACGGTGCACAGCATCACGCCAGACTGGGGCAAGGAATTCGCGCGGCACGCGGTGGCGGCGGAGGCGCTGGGGGTGAAAATATACATCCCGTCGCCGTACCAGCCGTGGCAGAGCGGGACGAACGAGAATACCAACGGGCTGTTGCGCGAATATTTTCCGAAACATCAGTATATTGCGCAATATCCGGATGAGTACATCGAGAAAGCTGTGCTGGCGTTGAACAACCGCCCGCACAAATGTTTGCAGTGGAGAACTCCTTATGAAGTGTATTTTGAAGAAGTGTTGCACCTGGTTTGACAATTCGCCGTATAACGGGTTGCTGAACAAACAGCGTGCGTGCCACCAAAACGCTACCCCCACCCCACCCCTCCCCCGCAGCACGCGCTGGAGCGTCCTGCAGGGGAGGGGGTGAACGGTAGTTTACATACACCTTGAGCGCTCAGGTGTATGTAAATGGGGTATGGTTGTAAAAAAGCCCGCCGGAGCGGGCTTTTTGCGGTGGCGAGTCAGGCGCCCATCAGTTGTTTCAGGGTCGCGCCGATGTCTGCCGGGGAGCGGACGGTGGCAACGCCTGCCGCTTCCAGCGCGCGGAATTTGTCCGCTGCCGTGCCTTTGCCGCCGGCGATAATCGCGCCCGCGTGTCCCATCCGTTTGCCGGGCGGGGCGGTGACGCCCGCGATGTAGGCGACGACGGGTTTGTTGACGTGTGCCTTGATGTATTCCGCCGCTTCTTCTTCGGCGGAGCCGCCGATTTCGCCGACCATGACGATGCCTTTGGTCTGCGGGTCGGCCTGGAAGGCGGTGAGGACGTCAATGAAGCTGGTGCCGTTAATCGGGTCGCCGCCGATGCCGACGCAGGTGGACTGGCCGAGGCCGATGGCGGTGGTTTGGTGCACGGCTTCGTAGGTCAGTGTGCCGGAGCGGGAGACGATGCCGACCACGCCCGGCTGGTGGATGTGGCCGGGCATGATGCCCATTTTGCATTCGCCGGGGGTGATGACGCCGGGGCAGTTCGGCCCGATAAGGCGGACGCCCGTGCCGCTGATGGCGGTTTTGACTTTGAGCATATCCTGCACCGGGATGCCTTCGGTGATGCAGGCGATGACTTCGATGCCCGCATCGACCGCTTCGAGGATGGAGTCGGCGGCGAAGGCGGGCGGGACGAAGATCATTGAGGCGTTCGCGCCTGTCGCGGCGACGGCTTCGGCGCAGTTGTTGAAGACGGGGCGGTCGAGGTGGCTTTGTCCGCCTTTGCCGGGGGTGACGCCGCCAACGAGTTGGGTGCCGTAGGCGATGGCCTGTTCGCTGTGGAAGGTGCCTTGTGAGCCGGTAAAGCCCTGGCAGATGACTTTGGTGTTTTTGTTGATGTAGATGCTCATGGGGTGTTCCTTTATTGGGCGGCGGCTACGGCTTTTTTGGCGGCGTCGGTGAGGTCGTCGGCGGAGGTGATGCCGAGGCCGCTTTCGTCCAGCATTTTGCGGCCAAGTTCGACGTTGGTGCCTTGCAGGCGGGCAACAACCGGGACTTTGAGGTCGATTTCTTTGGCGGCGCTGATGATGCCTTCGGCGATGAGGTCGCATCTGACGATGCCGCCGAAGATGTTCACCAGGATGCTTTTGACTTCGGGCGAGGTGAGGATGAGTTTGAAGGCTTCTTTGACGCGCTCGGCGGTCGCGCCGCCGCCGACGTCAAGGAAGTTCGCCGGTTCGCCGCCGTGCAGTTTGACGATGTCCATCGTCGCCATTGCCAGCCCCGCGCCATTGACCATGCAGCCGATGTTGCCGTCAAGGGCGACGTAGTTGAGTTCGAGTTCTTGTGCCTTGTTTTCGCGCGCGTCTTCCTGGGTTGGGTCGCGCATTTCGGCGAGGTCTTTGTGGCGGTAGAGGGCATTGTCGTCAATGCCGATTTTGGCATCGAGTGCCAGCAGTTTGCCGTCGCCGGTGATGATGAGCGGGTTGATTTCGACCATCGACAGGTCTTTTTCCACGAAGAGGTTGTAGAGGCCTTGTAGCAGGTTGGCGAGCTGGCCGACCTGTTTTTTGTCCAGTCCCATGGCGAAGCCGAGGCGGCGGCCAATGTAGGGGAAGTAACCGGCAGAGGGGTTCACACCGACGCTGTGGATTTTTTCCGGGCTTTTTTCGGCGACTTCTTCGATGTCCATGCCGCCTTCGGCGCTGGCGATGAAGGAGACGCGGCGGCTGGCGCGGTCAACGACGGTGGAGACGTAAAGTTCGCCGACGATGTTGAGGCCTTCTTCGATGAGGACCATGTTAATCGGCAGGCCAACGTCGCCGGTTTGTTTGGTTTTCAAGGTGTTGCCAATCATTTGGCCGGCGTACTGGCGCACTTCGTCCAGGCTTTTCGCGACTTTGACGCCGCCCGCCTTGCCGCGCCCGCCCGCGTGGACTTGCGCCTTGACGACCCAGACGCTGCCGCCCAGCTCTTTGGCGGCGGCGACGGCTTCGTCGGCGCTGTGGGCGAGTATGCCGCGCGGGGTGTCCACGCCGTATGCACGGAAGAGCGCTTTGGCCTGATATTCATGCAGGTTCATAGGGTTGTGTCCTCTTGGATGTTTGAAAGGTTTGCGGCGGCAATGGTAGCAAAATTTGTTAAGTAGCGGCTATTATTGCTGGGGTTTTTTGCGGAGGTTCTGTGAATGTCGGCGTTTTTTCATGTGTTTTCTTGTGCAGTGCGCTGGGGCGATATGGATGCCTACGGCCATGTCAATCATGCGCTGTTTTGGCGTTATCTGGAGTCGGCGCGGATTGCCCTGTTTGAGGAAGCCTGCGGCGAGGCGGATTTGCCGATGTTGGTCGTGGCGGAAGCGCGCTGCCGTTATCTGGCGGAGTTGCGTTATCCGGCGACAGTCGAGGTGCATTCGGCGCTGCAGGATGTGCGCGGCAGTTCGCTGGTGGTGGATGCCGAGTTGCGCGAGGGGGAACGGCTGTGCGCGGCAGCGCAGGTGCAGTTGGTCTGTTTTGACCCGCTGCGGCGCAAGCCAAAGCGCCTGCCGCCGGATTTTCTCGCGGCGATTGGCGCTTATGTGAGGGTTTGAAGCGGGCGCAGCGCGGCGAGCAGGGTTTGCAGGTCGGCAGGCAGCGGGCTGGCGAAGGTGGTTTCTTCGTCGTCAGCGGGATGGTGCAAGGTGAGCGCGGTCGCGTGCAGTGCCTGACGCGGGAAGTCGAGCAGGGTTTGCCGCACTTCGGGCGGGATGCCTTTGCCGGGCGGGGTGGCAAGGCCATAGAGCGGGTCGCCGACGAGCGGGTAGTGTTGCGCCGCCATGTGCACGCGGATTTGGTGGGTGCGCCCGGTTTCGAGGGAAACGCGCAGCAGGGTGGCAGCGTCGCCGAAGCGCTCTTCGATGCGGTAGTGGGTGATGGCGGGTTTGCCATCGGGGCGGATTGCCATTTTCAGGCGGTCGCGCGGGTGGCGTCCCAGCGGCTGGTCAATGGTGTCGCCGGCGGTGACGTAGCGGTGGACGAGGGCGAGGTAGGTGCGCCCCATCGTGCGTTCTTGCAGTTGGCGGACGAGGTGGGCGTGCGCGCGCAGGTTGCGGGCGACGACGAGCAGGCCGCTGGTGTCCTTGTCGAGGCGGTGGACGATGCCGCCGCGCGGCAATTGCGCCGTTTCCGGGAAATGGTGCAGCAGGGCGTTGAGCAGGGTGCCGTCCGGGTTGCCCGCAGCGGGATGCACGACCAGTCCGGCGGGCTTGTCAATGACGATGATGTCGGCGTCGGCGTGGATGACGGTCAGCGGGATGTCCTGCGATTGGGCATCATTCTCCGCTTCCACGGCAATCCGCGCACTGATGCGGTCGCCCGGATAGACCATGTCCCTGGCGCGGGCGGGGTTGCCGTTGAGTTGTACCAGTCCGCCCTTGATGCTTGTCTGCCAGCGGCTGCGCGAATATTCCGGGTAAACGCGGGCGAGATATTGGTCAAGTCGCCAGCCGCGCACGGCGTCGTCGGCGACACAAGAAAGCGTCTGGTGTTCTGCGGTCATCGTCTATAATGCGGATTTTTCAAACTATTGGAGCGAGCGAATGCAGCGTGTGCAAAAATGGGTTCTCGGGTTTGGCCTGATGGGAGGGTTACTCGCCTGTTCATCCATGGAACAGGACGAAACGGTCAACT
>NZ_DBHKZK010000058.1:0-2500 GCF_057314735.1 Cardiobacterium sp. | reverse complement strand
TGCCACGGTGTGGCCGATGACTGGGGTGAAGTCGTAACAAGGTAACCGTAGGGGAACCTGCGGTTGGATCACCTCCTTTAAATGACAGGTGACAAGACACTCGCACAAACTATCTTTGAATACAAGCTACGAGAAGGGTCTGTAGCTCAGTTGGTTAGAGCGCACCCCTGATAAGGGTGAGGTCAGAAGTTCAAATCTTCTCAGACCCACCAGGAAGGGGCCATAGCTCAGCTGGGAGAGCGCCTGCTTTGCACGCAGGAGGTCAGGAGTTCGATCCTCCTTGGCTCCACCATTTGCAAGGAGAAGTAGCTTGTATATTATAAAGAACACAGAAACTTGAACATAGCGCTGTTCTCAAGTGCAGATAAATAGTATGTTCAATTTTTTGTTGTCTTTGGATAATGATCTCTAACAACCGGAAACATTCAATTTACAAACAACTAAATTGAGTAGCTGAGAAAAACAAGACGTTGTTACTTATGTTTTCCTCTGCGTAGCCTGCAGGTGATGGATTTCAAGGTGCAAGCCGAAGAAAAAATAAACCTGCAACAAACGTAGAGTAGTAAAAGAGAACAGCACAACCGAAAGATAACTTGAGGTTGTATGATCAAGTGAATAAGTGCACACGGTGGATGCCTTGGCGACAACAGGCGAAGAAGGACGTGGAAATCTGCGAAAAGCCCCGGGAAGCCGATAACAGGCAATGATCCGGGGATCTCCGAATGGGGCAACCCGACCTTAGGGTCATCCGTAGTTGAATACATAGACTGCGGAAGCGAACCGGGAGAACTGAAACATCTAAGTACCCCGAGGAAAAGAAATCAACCGAGATTCCGCAAGTAGCGGCGAGCGAACGCGGAGAAGCCCAATTAAGTTGCGTATGAGCTAGTAGAACATTCTGGGAAGGATGGCCACAGAGGGTGATAGCCCCGTATACGAAAGCCATACACAATGAATCGAGTAGGGCGGGACACGTGAAATCCTGTCTGAAGATGGGGGGACCATCCTCCAAGGCTAAATACTCGTTGTCGACCGATAGTGAACCAGTACCGTGAGGGAAAGGCGAAAAGAACCCTGGTGAAGGGAGTGAAATAGAACCTGAAACCGTGTGCATACAAGCAGTCAGAGCATATAAAGATATGTGATGGCGTACCTTTTGTATAATGGGTCAGCGAGTTACATTCAGTGGCGAGGTTAACCGGATAGGGGAGCCGTAGCGAAAGCGAGTCTTAAGAGGGCGACAAGTCTCTGGGTGTAGACCCGAAACCGGGCGATCTATCCATGGGCAGGTTGAAGGTTGAGTAACATCAACTGGAGGACCGAACCCACGCATGTTGAAAAATGCGGGGATGACCTGTGGATAGGAGTGAAAGGCTAAACAAGCTCGGAGATAGCTGGTTCTCCCCGAAAACTATTGAGGTAGTGCCTTGTAGATTGACTTGCGGGGGTAGAGCACTGTTTCGGCTAGGGGGTCATACCGACTTACCAACCCGATGCAAACTCCGAATACCGCAAAGTTTTACTACAGGAGACACACGGCGGGTGCTAACGTCCGTCGTGAAGAGGGAAACAACCCAGACCGCCAGCTAAGGTCCCGAAATGACAGTTCAGTGGGAAACGAAGTGGGAAGGCTTAGACAGCTAGGAGGTTGGCTTAGAAGCAGCCATCCTTTAAAGAAAGCGTAATAGCTCACTAGTCGAGTCGTCCTGCGCGGAAGATTTACCGGGGCTAAACTGTCTACCGAAGCTGCGGATTTGCATGAAAATGCAAGTGGTAGGGGAGCGTTGTGTAAGCTGATGAAGGTGTGTTGAGAAGCATGCTGGAGGTATCACAAGTGCGAATGCTGACATGAGTAACGATAATGCGGGTGAAAAACCTGCACACCGAAAACCCAAGGTTTCCTGCGCAACGCTAATCGGCGCAGGGTGAGTCGGCCCCTAAGGCGAGGCGGAAACGCGTAGTCGATGGGAAACAGGTTAATATTCCTGTACTGATCATAATTGCGATGGGGGGACGGAGAAAGCTAGGCCAGCACACTGTTGGATGTGTGTTTAAACGCGTAGGTTGGGGACTTAGGCAAATCCGGGTTTCCAAGACTGAAACGTGATGACGAGTTTCTACGGAAACGAAGTGGTTGATGCTCTGCTTCCAGGAAAAGCCTCTAAGCTTCAGATTATGACAACCGTACCCCAAACCGACACAGGTGGGTAGGAAGAGAATTCCAAGGTGCTTGAGAGAACTCGGGTAAAGGAACTCGGCAAAATGATACCGTAACTTCGGGATAAGGTATGCCTCTGACGGTGCATAGCTGTTGGAGGCCGCAGAGAATAGGCCGCTGCGACTGTTTATCAAAAACACAGCACTCTGCAAACACGCAAGTGGACGTATAGGGTGTGACGCCTGCCCGGTGCCGGAAGGTTAATTGATGGGGTGCAAGCTCTTGATCGAAGCCCCGGTAAACGGCGGCCGTAACTATAACGGTCCTAAGGTAGCGAAATTC
>NZ_DBHKZK010000057.1:36300-41804 GCF_057314735.1 Cardiobacterium sp. | reverse complement strand
TCTGCTTCTCATGGGACAATGTTATCAGGAAATTATGTGTGTCAACAGGCCCTAGACGACTTAGACAAGGACACCCTTGTTGTAAGAAAAGAACATCTTGATAGTTTGATTAAAAACAATACACCCAAACGACCTGAAAGCTCAAAAACTACCAATAAGCAAAATGAAATCATCGCCGTTATGGCACAAATGATTTTAGGAAATAAAAACCGTCAATGGAGTAAAAAACAAACAGCTGAAAGCCTTGTTGGCGACATCCAAGCCCATGCGGAAACGTTGGGATGGAAAATGCAAACCCTATCCGCGAAGACGCTGCAAAAATACATTGAAGAAGGCGAAGAACGCTTGAAGCAATAGCCGCGAACCCGCACAACTGCGCCATTTTGCGGGAATATTCCTTTTATTTTGGGAATATTCCCCAACATTCCAGCAAACATAAATAACCTTCTCCACACCGCGCAGCCATGCGCATCAACTAACTGGAGATTGTTATGCAAACACACCTACCCTCGCTTCCCCGCGAAGCACATCTGAGAATGGCCGACATTGCCAGCAAAGGCAGCCGTAAAGGAATCACCGGCCTATCAGAAATGACCATCCGCCGCCTCATCAAGGCAGGCAAGTTTCCCGCCCCTCGCCGCTATCCCGATATGAAGCAGGCGACCTTCTTCGTGTACGGGGAAATCCTCGACTGGCTGCAAGCGCAAGCCAATGGAGGCCAGCAATGAGTACGAAAAAAGCCGCCCTTTCGGACGGCCTCATTCTTGAACGGTGCGCCGCGGATTATACCCCAACCTTCCCGCGCAAGAAGGATAGCGTAACGGCTGAAACGCTCGCCCGCCTGCTCGATGGGCAGACCATCACCCAACGGGAAGCCTATGACCGGCTTTCAACCGTCAATATCGCCCGCACCATCTTCGACCTGCGCCGCTATGGCTGGCCGGTAATCACCACGGACGAACTTCCCACACCCGCGACGGAAGAATCGCCACCTATGGCCGCTATTCCCTCGCCCCTGACGTTATTGCCAGGTATGCCGACCGGCAATACATCTGCGACGTCTATGCCGCCAGAAAGGCACGGAGGGCGCAATGAACGCAATCACGCTGAAATGGGAAGGTATCGACCTGCACGCCAACCGCGATGCGTGGTTTAACGCCACCGAAATAGCCGAAGCCCACGGCAAACGGCTGGATAACTTCTTTGCCCTGAAGCGCACGCAAGACTATCTCATGGCATTGGAAAAACAGGCGAATAATGGCGAAACATTGCCCGTTCTAAATCCCTTGGATTCAAGGGATTTAAAAAGCCTCGCCAAACGCTATCCGGCATTCATCAAGACACGGCGCGGCAAGTACGGCGGCACATGGCTGCATCCTGACCTCATGGTCTGCTTTGCCCGCTGGATAAGCATTGAGTTTGAAGTTTGGTGTGACCAGACCATCAAGCGCCTGCTGACTGAACGTCCCGCATGGCAGGCGGCGCGGGCAGAAAGCAAAATCGGGGCGCAAGTCATGGCGGAAATCCTGCAAACCACGCGGGCAGCGGCAGGCAAAGAAACCAAAGCGTATCACTACAGCAACGAGGCGCTGCTATGCAACGAAGCCCTGACGGGCAGACGGGAAGCGCTCCCGCGCGACAACCTGCCCGCGTCCGCGCTGCGAATGCTCATCCGCCTGGAAGCCGCCAACGCCGCCCTCATCGCGCACGGCAAGCCCTACGACGAACGCAAAGCACACCTGCAAGGCATGGCCGCGCCCATCCGCCTGCGCTACTACACGGAGGCGCTGCAATGAGTACCGTCAAAATCACCATCCCTTTTCACGACAAGCCGCTGGTACTCATCGACCACGACGAGAAGCCCTTTGTTGCCATGCGCCCCATCGTGGAGGGCATGGGCATGAAGTGGCAGGCGCAACAACTCAAGCTGCGCCGACGTTTCGATTCAACCGTCACTGAAATAGTGACGGTTGCCGACGACGGCAAACAGCGGCGCATGCTCTGCCTGCCACTGAAACAACTACCCGCATGGCTGCACACCATCAACCCCGGCAAGGTAGCGCCCGCCATCCGCGACACCATCCGCCGCTACCAGGCGGAGTGCGAAGAAGTACTGTGGCAGTACTGGGCGACGGGCGAAGCCAGACGCGAAGACATCCGCGACGGCCTCGCCTTTTGGGAAGAACAGGAGCGGCAATCCCGCGAACGTGGCAGCGAAGCAGGCAAGAACCTGAACCAACGCAAGCTGGAAAAGCAGCATAACCGCCTCATGAAAGCCCGCCTGCAACAGGAACTCGCCTTTGTTTGGGAGGCGCTGCAATGAACACCACGCCAAAAAGAAAGCCGCACGGTGGCGGCTTCCTGCTGTTTCGACCTGACGGGAAACAGACTTCAACCGGCAAGGCCGGAAACCGCGCCATGATAACGCGGGCAAGGGAGTCGCAAAACGCGACCCCCTTTGTCCCCCTTGACACCACAGCCCCCACGGGGCAACATTGCCGCGCCGCTGCAACACCAGCGGCCAGCTTTAGCAGGCTGAACCAAAGACGGGCAAACCGTCGCAAGACGGCATTTTTATGCCCGAAAACCGCACCCGATGGAGTGGGGGCGGGGGAGGCGTACGCGCCTGCCGGTTTCGTTGGCCGGTCTGCTAACCCCCGTCACCACGCCGCCATTTGGACTAGCAGCCAAAGCGCGGCCAACCTACAAGAGGTACAACCATGAAAACCATCCCGCCATTTCCCTATATCGCCGCTGTGGCCGTGCCGCTGGAACGCACGGAGCAAGACATCGCCGCCAATATTTATTCTGCTCGCTGGCAACCTTTGGGGCGCTTCCCCGACGAAGAAAGTGCCAAAGCTGCCGTTGCCGCCTTCATTGCCGACCACGAACATGATGCCTATTTCATCAGCGCCAAGCCGACAGATCCACTCTATCAGGACTTTGCGCAGCGTTTGGACGGAGATGCACAATGATCGCCCCAAGTCACCGTGGCCTTTGAATACATCGCCTGGGTGAAGGAGACGGGGCAATGAAATACCGCGACCATGCCGAAATCCTGCCCCTGCCTGAAAGAGCGGGACAATCTTGGACGCACGTTACCGATGACGCCACCCGGCAACTGACGGGCTGGCCGGTATGGAGTGCGTTTTTCTGCCACGGGCCGGAAACACTCGCCCTGCCGCCTGTCAAGCGGCTGTTCATCTACTGCGACGGCGACTTGCAAGGCTGGCTGGCGGACGACGTGCTTGCCCGCCATCCCTGCAGACGCGGGCAAAGATTTCGGCATCTACGACACCCTGCACAGCTACGCGGGCGGGACGGAACTCTCCGAACACCTCTCCCGCGAAGGGGCGAAACAGCGCGATACGGCGGGGCGGGGCAAGAAGCACGCCGCCACGTGGTCGCCTACATAGCCGCCCTGATGAAGCGTAACTTGTTGAAATACTAATAGTTTACGACGAGAACAATGGAATCTGCGGCGTGCGCAAGGTCTGGAAACAGCTGCTATGCGGGGGGCATCGCGATGGCGCACGGCACGATTGAGCGGTTGGTGCGCCGTGCAGGCTTGCAGGGCGTGTGGCGCGGCAAGGGCAAGCGCAGCACCGTCAGCGAAGGGCGTTCGGACTTGCCGGATTTGGTCAAACGCGATTTCAGCGCGAGCCGGCCCAACCAGCTGTGGGTGGCAGACTTCACCTATGTGCCGACACGCAGCGGCTTCGTTTACACCGCCTTCGTCATCGACGTGTACAGCCGTTATATCGCCGGCTGGCGGGTGATGCGCAGCATGGAGATGGCGCTGGTTGATGCGCTGGGCAGGCCTGTAAAGAAGCCGGACGGGCTGACGCACCACAGCGACCGGGGCAGCCAGTACCGCTATCCCGTTTATATTCCTGCGGAATATAAACGGGGACCCGCTCCTGTCGCTGCGCTACAGTGTCCGGCTGGAGGAGGCAGGCGTGAAAGCATCATTGGCCTGTACAAAACGGAAGTCATTGAAAGACAAGGTTGGCGTGGCGCAGGCGGTGTTGGACTTTCGATACTGGAGTGGGTGGATTGGTTCAATCAGGGCCGCCTGTTAATTTCCATCGGCTACACTTCACCAGCAGAATTTGAAGCGGCCTACTATCGCCAAAAAGACGGATTAGACAAAACTGCCTGATCCAGTCAATCCGCCCTCCGATGTGTGGGGCGGTTCATATTAAGGCAGAAACAATAAACCCCTTCTTGAAGAAGGGGGTTATCTTTGAATACTGGTGCCCAGAAGAGGACTCGAACCTCCAAGGGATTGCTCCCACTAGGACCTGAACCTAGCGCGTCTACCAGTTCCGCCATCTGGGCATTGGGTTTCCCATTTTGCAATGGAGCCGGAGACAGGAGTTGAACCCGCGACATCCTCATTACAAGTGAGGCGCTCTACCAACTGAGCTACTCCGGCGTGTGGCAGGACGCGCATTGTAGCGATTTTTTGCAGGCGGTCAAGCGCGGATTCGATTTTGTGATGCCGCCCCTTTATCATGTGCGCCCTTTCAATAAGTATAAGGATGAGGCAATGAGCGTAACCTTGCGCAAACTCCAGAAACGGCTACGAAAAAACGTCGGCAAGGCGATCGAGGACTATCAGATGATTGAGGCTGGCGACCACATTATGGTTTGTCTTTCCGGCGGCAAGGATTCCTACGCGATGCTGGATTTGCTCCTATCGCTGCAACGCAGTGCGCCGGTCGAATTCAAGCTGACCGCGGTCAATCTCGACCAGAAACAGCCTGACTTTCCTGAACACGTCCTGCCGGAATACCTCGCTTCCATCGGCGTGGATTATCACATCATCGAGAGCGACACCTACAGCATCGTTACCGACAAAATCGCGCCGGGCAACACCATGTGTTCGCTTTGCTCGCGCTTGCGCCGTGGGCATCTTTATACCTACGCCAAGCAGTTTGGCATGACCAAAATCGCCCTCGGCCACCACAAATTCGACATCATGGAAACCTTTTTCCTCAACCTCTTTCACGGCGGCCAACTGAAAGCGATGCCGCCAAAACTGCAAAGCGACGACGGCGCGCATATCGTCATCCGCCCGCTCGCCTACTGCGATGAACGCGACATCGCCAAATACGCCGAATGGCGGCAATTTCCCATCATCCCCTGCAACCTCTGCGGCTCGCAGGAAAACCTGCAACGCAAGGCCATCAAGGAAATGCTGCTGCAATGGGATCGCCTCGCGCCGAAACGGCTGGACAGCATCTTCGCCGCGCTGACGCGGGTACGGCCATCGCATCTGCTGGATCGCGAACTGTTTGACTTCGCCGCACTCGGCGCCAGCGGCACGCCGCTGCAATGGCTGATGCCGGAAAAAGATGACGACGAAGACGTGCCAAATACCACCAAACCGCAACTGTTTCGCCCACGGGCAGAGGCCGAAAATATCGCTTGACGCTCTGCGGGGCGGTGTGGATAATGCGCGCCTTCAAAACGACGCGCCCGTAGCTCAGTTGGATAGA
>NZ_DBHKZK010000057.1:0-36200 GCF_057314735.1 Cardiobacterium sp. | reverse complement strand
GTACCTGGCTACGAACCAGGCGGTCGGAGGTTCGAATCCTTCCGGGCGCGCCACATACTTCTGTCTTCCTTTTGATTAGTGCGCCCGTAGCTCAGTTGGATAGAGTACCTGGCTACGAACCAGGCGGTCGGAGGTTCGAATCCTTCCGGGCGCGCCACACATTCAGCGGCTTCAAGCCGCTTTTTTCATATCTGCACCATGCCAACCATCTACATCGCCACCTGCCGCGAATGGCCGCAGGGCAACGCCGACCTGCGTGCGCTTGCCGCCGCGCTCCACGCCGAACTCCTGCCTTGGCAGGACATCACTCCCGCTGCCGCGCACATCGTGCTGCCGCTTGCAGCCTGGGATTACAGCACCCAACCCGATGCTTACTTGGATTGGCTCGCTGCGCTGGAAGCGGCGAATGTGCGCGTCATCAATCCGCCCGCCTTGCAACGCTGGAACCTCGACAAACGTTACCTCTGCGAACTGGCGGCACAAGGCCTTGTTGTCACACCCGGTATCGCACTGCTGCCGGGCGATGATTGGATGCAGGCTGTTGCCAACAGCGGCTGGGACAACCCCGTCGTCAAACCGCTCATCGGCCAAAGCGGGCGCGGCGTGCGCCGCCTTGATGGCGAACTGCCCACACTGGCCGACTACCCGCAGGGCGCGTTGTTGCAACCCTTCATCGAAAGCCCCATCGGCGAAATCTGCCTGATTTACCTCGGCGGCACCTTCTCGCACGCCGCGCATCGCCGCCCCGCGCCGCAGGAATGGCGCGCCAATTCCGCCTACGGCGTGGAAATCCTGCCCGTCCGTCCCGAACCCGCCTGGCTGGCGCGCGCGGCAGCAGTGTTGCCGCACCTGTCGGTTGCGCCGCTTTACGCCCGCATTGACGGGCTGATTGACGCGAACGGCGACTTTCTCATTAACGAAGTCGAGCTGATTGAACCGGCACTGTATCTCTCCCTGCATCCGCCTGCTCTTGAATCCCTGCGCAATCTCATCGTTTAGCGCCTGTTTGGAGTCTGCGGGTAAAGCGAAATTGCCCCTCCCCCGCTGCGAACGCTGCGCGTCCTGCGAGGGAGGGGCAATTGGGTTGCCGTTTAGCTGATTTTCATCCCCGGCTGGACGCCGTCGCCGGGTTGCAGCAGGTGCAGTTCGTTGCCGCGCGTGGCGGAAAGTATCATCCCGGTGGAGACGCCGAAGCGCATTTTGCGCGGCGCGAGGTTCGCCACATAGACGACGTTTTTGCCGATGAGCTCTTCGGGCTGGTAGTACGCTTTGATGCCGGAGAACACTTCGCGCTCGCCCAGTTCGCCCACGTCCAGTTTGAAGCGCAGCAGTTTGTCCGAGCCGTCAATGTGGCTGCATTCGAGCACGCGGGCGATGCGCAGGTCGGGTTTGGCAAAGTCGTCGATGGTGATCCACGCGGTTTCTGCGGCGGGTTTTGCCTTGCCCACGGCGGCTTCTTCTTTCAGGTCTTCTTTGCTGTCGGCGATGATGGCGTCGGTTTGCGCGGTCTCGATGCGCCGCATCATCGGCGTGAACGGCTGGATGGTCGCGCCGAGCAGCGGCGTTTGCGCGTCCGCCCAGGCGAGCGGGGTGATGTTGAGCAGCGCTTCGGCATCCGCCGCCACTTGCGGCAGTACGGGTTTGAGGTAGGTGATGAGCTGGCGGAAGGCGTTGATGCCGACGGTGGCGATGCCCTGCACTTCGGCGCGGCTGGCGTCGTCCTTGATTTTCACCCACGGTTTTTCGGCGTCGATGTATTCGTTGGCGGCGTCGGCGAGTTTCATGATGTCGCGAATGGCGCTGCTGTATTCGCGCTGTTCGTAAGCGGAAGCAATTTCGTCGGCCTTGGCGGCGAATTGGTTGAAGAGCGCGTCATCGGGCAGGGTGGCGGCGAGGGCGCCGTCGAAGTGTTTGCTGATAAAGGGCGCGCAGCGGCTGGCGAGGTTCACCAGTTTGCCGACCAGATCGCTGTTGGCTTTTTGGCGGAAGTCGTCGAGGTTGAGGTCGAGGTCTTCGACGCGCGCGCTGAGTTTGCTGGCGAAGTAGTAGCGCAGGTATTCGGGGCGCAGGTGTTTGAGGTAGGTTTCGGCCTTGATGAAGGTGCCGCGCGATTTGCTCATTTTTTCGCCGTTGACGGTGAGGAAGCCGTGGCAGTTCACCCCGGTCGGCTGGCGGTAGCCCGCGCCTTTGAGCATCGCCGGCCAGAAGAGCATATGGAAGTAGGCGATGTCCTTGCCGATGAAGTGGTAAAGCTCGGTGTCGTGGCCGGGGCGCCAGAAGGCGTCAAAATCCAGCCCTTCGCGGTCGCAGAGGGCGCGGAAGCTCGCCATGTAGCCGACCGGCGCGTCCAGCCAGACGTAGAAGTATTTGCCGGGCGCGTCCGGGATTTCAAAGCCCCAGTAGGGCGCATCGCGCGAGATGTCCCACGGTTGCAGGCCTTCAACGAACCATTCGCCCAGTTTGTTGCGCATGGAATCCTGCAACTGCGCGCTTTGCAGCCAGTCGCGGAGGAAGGCGTCAAACGCGGGCAGGTCGAAGAAGTAGTGTTCGCTGTCGCGCTCCACCGGGGTTGCGCCGGAAAGGGCGGAGTAGGGGTTGATGAGGTCGGTCGGGGCGTAGGTGGTGCCGCAGACTTCGCAGTTGTCGCCGTACTGGTCTTTGCTGTGGCATTTCGGGCATTCGCCCTTGACGAAGCGGTCGGGCAGGAACAGTTGTTTTTCCGGGTCAAAAAGCTGCGAGATGGTGCGGTGCAGGATATGCCCGCCGTTGTCCAGCGCGCGGTAGATGGATGCGGTCAGCTCACGGTTTTCTTCGCTGTGGGTGCTGTGGTACTGGTGATGGTCAATGAGGAAGCCACGGAAATCGCGCAAATGCTCGCTGTGGCTTTTGTCGATGAGCTGCTGCGGCGTAATGCCTTCTTTTTCCGCGCGCAACATGATGGGCGTGCCGTGTGCGTCGTCGGCGCAGACGTAATGGCACTCGTGGCCACGCAGGCGCTGGAAGCGTACCCAAATATCGGTCTGGATGTATTCGACCATGTGACCGAGGTGAATCGCGCCGTTGGCGTAGGGCAGGGCGCTGGTGACAAGAATGCGGCGTTTCGGGGCGTGCGGCATGGCAAGGCTCTCATGTGATTAAAGAAAGCACGCATTTTAGCAAATGCGCCCCGCCCGCCCGCTATAATCGCCGCTCCCTTTATAGATGGAGAATCCCGTGAACGGCTCACTTTTTTGGCTGCTGTTGCGCTACGCCGAACTGGTCAACCCGAACCGCCTCGTCAAACCCGCCCCGGCAGTATCATCCTCCTATTACTACGAATGCCTGCGCAAAAGCGGCAACGCCAGCGGCGCCGAAGAAAGCTGCGCCTTTCTCGCCCTTGGCCAGCTGGACGGCGACATCGAACAAATCCACTTCCGCCACATGGACGATCCCGCCTGGCAGGAAAGCCTGCAAGCCTTCAAAAACTACCGCGCCGCGCGCTGCCGGCTGGAAGACAAAGAAGAACTGCGCTGCCGCATCCGCCTCGCGCAACAATACCTGAACGAATTGCAATCTTTGCCGTAATGTTGGCACGAAGAAAAACAAGGTATTAGCAAATTCGGGTTTGACGCTGCAAAAAACGCGCGGGTATAGTGCGCGCCTTCCAAATCCGAAACACAATGCTAACCCCATGAAAAAAGAAACCTTCTTTGGTCTGACGATGCTGACTCTCGCCGGATGCAGCACCACTTCCCAACAAACCGCCGCGCTGGATGCGCCCCGCCTCGAACTCGAAAGCCTCAAACCGGAACAGGCGCCCGCGCCGCGCCGCCTCGTTGCCAGCCACAACCCCACTCGCAACCGCCTCATCGCCGACAGCAAACAACTCATCGGCACCCGCTACCGCTACGGCGGCGCCAGCGAAAAAACGGGCTTCGACTGCTCCGGCCTCGTCCAGCACGTCTTCGCCCAACAAGGCTACCGCCTGCCGCGCAGCAGCAGCGAGCAGTTCAACCAACTGCTGCCGGTGAAAGAACCGCGTCCGGGCGACCTCATCTTCTTCCGCCACGGCAAGGGCAAAGTGAGCCACGTCGGCATCTACCTCGGCAACCAGAAAATGCTGCATTCGCCGTCGCCGGGCAAAAAGGTGGAAATTACCCGCATCGACCAGGATTACTGGAAAAAACGCTACGCCGGCGCCCGCGCCGTGGTGCAGGAACGCGTCACCGTCTCGCGCTGATGGCGCTTGTTGACAGAAGACCGCCGCAAGGCGGTTTTTTATGTCTGCAATTCTCGTCGCAAACCGCCGCAATCCCTTTGCCAGCGGGCGGGGCGTGTGGCACAATCGCATCCGCATTTTTACCGTTCTTTAACCATTCCTGACATTCCAGAAAAACATCATGACTCCTGAAATTACCGTAAATCCTGATGACGTCCAAATCGAAAGCGGCTGGAAAACCGCCCTCTACGAAGAATTTACCAAGCCTTACTTCGCCCACATCAAAACCATCCTGATGGCCGCGAAAGACGCGCACATCCCCGTCTATCCACCCGGCAAACTCATTTTCAATGCCTTTAACCGCACCCCTTACGACCGCGTCCGCGTCGTCATCCTCGGCCAAGACCCCTATCACCAGCCGGGGCAGGCGATGGGGCTGTCGTTCTCCGTGCCGCAGGGAATGCGCATCCCGCCCTCACTGCAAAACATTTACAAAGAGCTGGAGCGCAGCATCCCCGGCTTTGTTATGCCGCGTCACGGCGACCTCAGCGCCTGGGCCGACCAGGGCGTGCTGCTGCTCAACGCCAGCCTGACCGTCGAACGCGGCAAGGCGGGCAGCCACAGCCGCATCGGCTGGCATCTCTTTACCAACGCCGTGATTGAGCACCTCTCGCGCGAACGCCGCGACCTCATCTTCATGCTCTGGGGCAACTTCGCCAAAGAAAAAATGCGGCTGATTGATGCCGACAAACACTACATCCTCACCTCCGTCCACCCGTCGCCGTTGGCGGGTAACGGCTTCATCGGCTGCCAGCACTTCGCCAGCGCCAACGAAATCCTGCAATCGCGCGGCGAAGCGCCGATTGACTGGCAGGTCTGAACAACACCACCGGGCGCAACGCCCGGTTTTTTTCAATTCCCGTACCGCCGGAGAAGCCATGCCAAACAAGACCGCCACCTTGCTCTGCTGCGGCATCCTCGCTGCCCTCTGCTGGAGCCTCGCCGATATGCTGCTCGTCGGCTTCGTCCCGCATCCTGCGCACTACCCACGCCTGCTGACGCTGGACGCTGCCATGACCGGTGATACCGCTTTCGCCGCGCTGATGCAAACCGCATCGCCTGCCCGCCGCTTCTGGGGTGTCGTTCCCGCCACCTTTAGCGTTGCCGGTTATCTCATCGCGACCGCAGGTCTTGCGCGCTTGCTGGAACCGGCGCGGCTGAGCCGTGTCGCCCTCGCGCTCATTTTCATCAGCTATGCGTTGATGCCGCTCGCCCATGCCGGATTCTTCTACCTAGGCGCGAGCGCACAAACACTCATCGCGGTCAGCGATGCCGACGTGCCGCTGCTCGTCGCGCAATACAACTACTTCTATCAACTGCTTGCCGTTCACTGGATTGCTGCCATCACCATCAGCGCCTGCGGCTGGTTGCTTGTCGCCGTGCAAATGGCGCGCGGCCGCAGCATACTGCCGCGTCGGCTCGTGCTGCTGACACCGCTGCCGCTCAGTCTTGTATTGGCCTCGCCTGCGGATGTTTTCCCGCCTCGCCCTTGGCGGCGATGCTCGGCGGTGCTATGTTCAACCTCGCGCAACTGCTCTTCTACAGCGCCGCATGGCGATATGCTGCGCGCTATTCCGCCAACCCCCGGTGGCGCGACCCGTATAGTCGTCCACCGAAAGCCTCATACGGTGGATGGCTATAAAAAAGAAAAGGCGGGTTTTACCCGCCTTGTTTCGTCTGTCGCCGTCACATTTGTTGGATACTGATTTGGCCGCTTTCGATGGCGGAGAGGAGCTCCTGTGCCTGCGCATCGTTCGGGTTGGCGCGGGTGTACTCTTTCAGCACTTTGACGGATTCGTTGCGTTTGTCCTGAGCGAGTAGCGCCATCGCCAGCGGTACGGCGCTGTCGCGGTTGCCGCTTTTGTAGGCGGCGCGCAGTTGGGTGACGGCGGCGTCGGCTTTGCCCACCGAGGCGAGGAAGCGGCCGTATTCGTCCTGGATGTCAGCCTTGCGGTTGGCAGGCGAGAGTTGCAGCAGTTTTTGGTAGTTGGCTTCGGCTTTTTCGCCGTAGCCGGGCTGGTCGAGGTTGTGACCGATCCAGTCGAGGCGGGCGCTCATCAGCAGGCTGGCGAGATGCGCTTCGCTCGCTTTGCCGCCTGCGCGCGGGGCGCTGTTTTCGCTCATGTTGTCCAGCACGATGGCGATGGGTGCGAGGTCGGTGATGGCCTGTTGGCGATCGGCGTCGCTGTCGAATTGGGGCGGGTATTCGCTGGCGTGGGCGGCGAGGTTGCCCAGCGCGTTTTGCAGTGCCTGGATGTTGACGGTAATCGGCGGATGTTCCGGGCTGCCGTTGATGAGGCTGTTCGGGTCAAGGCGCGGGTAGGGTGCGGCGTGGAGGCTGGTGCTGGCGAGCAGACTAAGGGTGAGCAGGGTTTTCTTCATGGTTTCCTGGGTCTCCTGGGGTTTCGGAAAGGGAATGCGTGTCCGTCAGGACGCGCACGGGTTTCGGGGGTATCAATCGGGTTGCAGGGGGGGGGCACGCTCCGTCCCTCTGCCGGTTTGCATGAGGGATATGGTTCAGAGTTTGGCGGCAAGCATCGCTTCCAGTTTTTCCTGGTCGGCGGCGAATTTGCGGATGCCTTCGGCCAGTTTTTCAACCGCCATCGGGTCACTGTTGTGTTGCCAGAGGAATTCGGCTTCGGTCAGCGGTGCCGGTTTTTCTTTGGATGCGCCTTTGTCTTCGAGTTTGCGCGGCAGCGCGGCGTCGCTCGCTTGCAGTTCGGCGAGTAATCCCGGCGCGATGGTGAGGCGGTCGCAGCCGGCCAGTTCGGTGATTTCGCCCCGGTTGCGGAAGCTCGCGCCCATGACGATGGTCGGATAGCCGTGCTCTTTGTAGTAGCGGTAGATGGCGGTGACGGACTGGACGCCGGGGTCTTCCGCCGGGGCGTAGTCTTTGCCGTCGTGCGCCTTGTACCAGTCGAGGATGCGGCCGACGAAGGGCGAGATGAGGGTTACGCCCGCTTCGGCGCAGGCGCGCGCCTGTGCTTGTGAAAACAGCAGGGTGAGGTTGCAGTTGATGCCTTCTTTTTCCAGCGTTTCGGCGGCGCGGATGCCTTGCCAGGTGGCGGCGATTTTGATGAGGATGCGTTCACGGCCGACGCCTGCCGCCTGGTAGAGGGCGATGATTTTGCGCGCCTTGGCGACGGTGGCGGCGCTGTCGTAGGAGAGGCGGGCATCCACTTCGGTGGAGATGCGGCCAGGGATGAAGTTGAGAATTTCGAGACCGATGTTTACCGCCAGTTTGTCTTCAGCGTCGGTGAGTTGCTGGGCGCGGTCATCGCTTTGTTTTTTGCCGTAGGCGATGGCGTTGTCGATGAGCGGCGCGTATTGCGGCAGCGCCGAGGCGGCGAGGACGAGCGAGGGGTTGGTGGTCGCGTCCTGCGGCTGGTACTGGCGGATGGCTTCGATGTCGCCGGTGTCGGCAACGACGACGGTCATGGCTTTGAGGGCTTCGAGTTGGTTCATGGTGGGTCTCCTTGGGTTTAGGGGTTAAGCAGCGTGTTCCAGCTTGCCGGGTCGTCCCAGCGGATACGGTGCGCGGCGGGAATGTGGCGGTTGTAGGGGGCGTCGTAGTGCCAGTGTTGCCAGTCGGGGGTGCGAACGCCGCTGATGTCGGGCTTGTCGTCGATGAGGATGTCGCCGTGGATGAGGGTTTTGTCTTTGGTGAGGATGACGCGCGCCGTCCAGTCAAAGCCGAGGTGCTGCTCGACCCAGGCGATTTTTTCGCCGACGCAGTAGCGGTAGTTGGTAATCGGCGCGGTACAGATGCGCACGTCGTGTCCGGCGGCAAGCAGGGCGCGGGCGGCGTCCAGCGCGCCTGTAATCGGGCGGAGTCCGGCGAAGAAGCCGGGGGCGGAGTAGAGGTCGATGAGCGCGTCTTTGTGTTCCGGGGCGACTTCGTCGCGCACGTAGAATTTTTGCCGTGGTTGCGGTAGCGGCACCGGCGTGCCGTAGCGGCTTTGCCAGCCGTGGGCGATGCCGTGTTCAAAGTCGGCGAGGACGCCGTCCTGGTCGAGCAGGATAATCATCGGTGGTTGTCCAGGCTGTCGGAATTTTGTGCTTGCAGCCAGTCAAGGGCGGGGCAATGGCAGCGCTCGGCGCGGCGCAGGGTATCGGGGGACATGGCAGTCAGGGGTTGTCAGCGGGCGCGAAACCGGCGTCTTGCAGGCGCAGGCGGATTTCTTCGAGGGAGAGGATGTTGCGCATACCGATGACGGTGGTTCCCGCATCGGCCGCGTTTTTGAAGATGCTGGCGAAGCTGGTGGCGCAGAAGATGATGTCGTAGTCGCGGGCGAGGGTTTTGGCTTCACTGATGGCACAGTGATGGATGCTTTCAAACGGGATGCGGTACTCTTGCAGGACTTGTTCGACTTTCGCTTTCATGACAGGCCCGGTGCCGGTGCCGTGCGCGCAGGTGACGAGGATTTTCATGAGGTGCTCCTGATTGCTCAAGAATGCCCGGCCAAAAGAAAAGCCCCGCAGCAGGCGGGGCTTTGTGGGTATCTGGTGCCTAAGGAGAGACTCGAACTCTCAAGGTGTTACCACCGGCGGATTTTGAATCCGCTGCGTCTACCAGTTCCGCCACTCAGGCTGGGCAAGGCGCGCATTATAAGGGGTTTTGTTTTTTGCGCAAGTTTTCGAGGGAATGCGGGAGATATTCAAAGGCGACCGGATGGTCGCCTTTAGGGGCTGTTTACAATTGGGCGTAATACATTGATTTTGAATAGAAATGCCAATTTTAAGCCTTTTGCGCATTCCTAATAAAATCAGTTCGTTACCATGAATTGTAAACACGCCCTAGTGTGCCAAGGTTTTATTTGCCTTTTTTGGCGGGTTTACCTTTGGCGGTGACGTTCAGGGCGTCTTTGAGTTTTTTGCCGGCCTTGAATGCGGGGGTGATGCTGGCCGCAATCTGGATTTCCTTGCCGGTTTGCGGGTTGCGTCCGGTACGAGCGGCGCGTTCGCGGGTTTCAAAGGTGCCGAAGCCAATCAGGGTAACTTTGTCACCTTTTTTCAGGGTCTCGGTTACGCTTTCGAGTACGGCTTCCAGCGCTTTGCCTGCCTGGGCTTTGGTAATGTCAGCAGCGGCAGCGATTGCGTCTACTAATTCCGTCTTGTTCATAGTTTACCTTTACTGTGAGTTTGTTGAATTTGTCCGGCGCGATGCACCGACGGCGAAATTTTATACAGTGATTATGCGGCGGCGCAATCCTTTTTTGCCTTTTCTTTTGTGTTTTTACTATGTTAGCGTTAGGGTTGGGGATAATATTCTGTTTTGTTTGGATAAATGCCGTTGCGGCATGAGCGGTTCCGGTGGGATTGTCCCGCCCCGTCGTTTCGCCGGGGCGGATTCGTCGCCTATCCGCCCAGATACGCCTTGCGCACCGCGTCACTGCTCAAGAGGTTTTCGCCCGTGTCGCTGTGGGTGATTTGTCCCAGTTCGAGGATGTAGCCCCGGTCGGCGATTTGCAGCGCCTTGTGCGCGTTTTGCTCGACGAGAAAGATGGTGATGCCCTGGTCGCGGATGTCGCGGATGATGTCGAAGATTTGCGCGATGATGATCGGCGCGAGGCCAAGCGAGGGTTCGTCCAACAGCAGCAGTTTCGGTTGCATCATCAGCCCCCGGCCAATAGCGAGCATTTGTTGTTCGCCGCCGGAAAGCGTGCCCGCGCGCTGGCTGCGCCGCTCCAACAGGCGCGGGAAGAGCTGGTAGATGTGTTCCAGTCCGCGTTTGTTCTCCGCCTTGCTGTGGTGGTAGCCGCCAAGCTCCAGGTTTTCTTCGATGGTCAGCGCCGGGAAGATGCGCCGTCCTTCGGGGACGAGGGCGATGCCGCGCTGGCTGATTTTGTGGGTCGGCACGCGGGCAAGGTTTTCGCCGCAGTATTCGATTTTGCCGGCACTCGCGCGCGGGTTGCCGCAGATGGTGTTGAGCAGGGTGCTTTTGCCCGCGCCGTTGGCGCCGATGAGGGTGATGATTTCGCCCGCCTCGATGTGCAGGTTGATGTTTTTCAGCGCTTCGATCGGGCCGTAGTGGGCGTGCAGGTTTTTGATGTGCAGCATCAGGCTTCTCCGAGGTAGGCTTTGATGACGTCCGGGTTGTTGCGGATGTCGTCCGGGCTGCCGTAGGCGATGGGGCGGCCGTTTTCCATCACCATGATGTGTTCGGAGACGCGCATGATGAGGCTCATGTCGTGCTCGATCAGCAGCACGCTGATGCCGTGTACGTCGCGCAGGGTTTCAATCAGGGTGACGAGCGCGGCGGTTTCTTGCGGGTTCAGTCCGGCGGCGGGTTCGTCGAGGATAAGCACGCGCGGCGCGGTCATCATGCAGCGCGCGATTTCCAGCCGCCGCTGCTGGCCGTAGGCGAGGCTGCCCGCCTCATGGTTGGCGAACGCGCGCAGTTCAAAGGTATCGAGCCATTTGGCGGCGTGTTCTTTGGCGAGGCGTTCGCTGTCGCGGTAGCGCCGGGTGCGCAGGATGCCGCTCCAGTAGCGGGTGTCGAGGTGGTTGTGCCGCGCAATCAGCAGGTTTTCCAGCACGGTCATGTCGCGGAAAAGGCGGATGTTCTGGAAGGTGCGGGTCAGGCCTTTTTGCGCGATGCGGTGGCTCGGCAGGCCGGTGATGTCTTCGCCGTCCAGGATGACCTGGCCGCCGCTCGGCTGGTAGAAGCCGCTGATGCAGTTGAAGACGGTGGTTTTGCCCGCGCCGTTCGGGCCGATGATGGCGGCGATTTGCCGCGCTTCCAGGGCGAAATTCACGTTTTCCACGGCAACAAGGCCGCCGAACTGCATCCGCAGGTTTTGGACGTCAAGCAGGCTCATTCGGGTAACTCCATTTTCGGGCGCTGCGCGGGTATCAGCCCCTGCGGCCGCCAAATCATCATCAGCACCATCACCGCGCCGAAGATAATCATGCGGTACTGCGAGAATTCGCGCGCGATTTCCGGGATGACGGTCAGCGCCAGCGCGGCCAGTATCACGCCGGTTTGCGAGCCCATGCCGCCCAGGACGACGATGGCGAGCATGATGGCGGATTCCCAGAAGGTGAAGGAATCGGGGGCGACCGAACCCTGCCAGGCGGCGTAAAACGCGCCCGCGAGTCCGGCAAACGCCGCGCCGATGGCGAACGCGGAGAGTTTGACCCCGGTGGTATTGACGCCGAGCGAGCGGCAGGCGATTTCATCCTCGCGCAGCGCTTCCCAGGCGCGCCCCACCGGCATCCGCAGCAGGCGGTTAATCACCCACAGCGTCAGCAGGCAGAGGGCGAGGATGATGAGATAGAGGAAAATGCCGCGCTGTTCGGTGCTGAAGGGAATGCCGAACAGCTCATGAAAAGGCGTTTCGCCCGCACCCGCCTTGCGGGTGAAGACGACGTTGAACAGCCCCGGCTTGGGAATATTGTTGATGCCTTTCGGCCCGTTGGTGAGACTGTCCAGATTGTTGAGCAGAATGCGGACAATCTCACCAAAACCGAGGGTGACAATAGCGAGATAATCGCCGCGCAGGCGTAATACCGGGAAACCGAGCAACAGGCCGAGCGTCCCGGCGAGCAGCGCCGCAATGGGCAGCGACGTCCAGAAACCGACGCCGTGCTGCGACAGGATGGCGTAGCAGTACGCGCCGACCGCATAAAAAGCGACATGGCCGAGGTCGAGCAGCCCGGCATAGCCGACGACGATGTTCAGACTCAAGCCAAGCATGACGTAAATCAGGGCGAGGGTGCCGATATTCACCGCGCCGCGCGAGCCAAACACCGGGACGAGAAAAGCGGCGACGATGAGCAGCGCCAGCACCCAGCCACGGTGATTCTCAATCGATGCGGCGGGGCTGAAACGCGGATTGCGCGGCAGGCGGTGCTTGGCGGCAATGGCGAGTGGCAACAGCAATTGCGCGACGAAGACCACGGCGGCGGCATACAGCGCGCGTTGCCAATCGCCTGTGAGCGATAATCCCTGCGCGCTTTGATTGAGATGCACGCCGAGAATGGGCAGGGTAATGAAAAAAGTCAGCGCGGCAGCAATCACCGCATAGCCAAAATAACGCATCAGACCTTCTCCACCTCAGGCTTGCCGAGAATACCGGAAGGGCGAATCAGCAAGACAATAATCAACAAAGAAAAGGCGACCAAATCCTTGTACTCGCTCGCCAAATAAGCGGACGCAAAACTTTCCGACAAACCCAAAATAAAACCGCCCAACATTGCCCCCGGAATCGAACCAATCCCGCCCAAAACGGCGGCAGTAAATGCCTTCATCCCGGCGACAAAACCCATATACGGCGTAATCGTGCCGTAATAAAGTGCGACCAATACCCCGGCAATGGCGGCGAGTGCCGCACCAATGACAAAGGTGAGGGCAATAATCTTGTCCGCATCAATACCGAGCAATTTCGCCATGCCAATATCGGCGGCACAAGCACGACACGCCATCCCCGTTTTCGATTTCTTGATAAACAAATTGAGCGCCAGCATTGCCAACAGCGTCACCACAAAAATAATGACCTGCAAGGCAGAGAGCGAAACACTCATGCCATTAGCATTGGCGAGCAGTTCCCAGCGCGCCGTCAAAACCGGTTGCAATGCAATATCCTTGTTGCTTTGCCCCAGGGCGACAAAATTCTGCAAAAAAATCGACATCCCGATGGCGGAAATGAGCGGCACCAAACGCGGACTGTTGCGCAACGGTTTGTAGGCAATCTTCTCGACCGCAAAGCCATAACCGCCGGTCAAAACCACCGCAATGACAATGGCGAGAAGAATCACCAGCGCCAGCGGCAAACCGAATGCGGGCAAACCGACCAGTGCCACCACGCCGATATAAGCGCCGAGCATATAAATCTCGCCGTGGGCAAAATTGATAAGGCCGATAATGCCATAGACCATCGTATAACCAATGGCAATCAGCGCATAAATGCTGCCGAGGGTGAGGCCGTTAATAATTTGTTGGAGGAAGTTGTACATAGACTGAATTTATAGGGTGCGGTTTGATGCACCATTGTTGGAAAAAAACGGGAAAGGCAGATTGCCAAACATTGCCTGTTTACATACACCCTGAGCGCTCAGGTGTATGTATAAAAATGATGCCATGCGGCTTGTTTGCTGCCCCCACCCTGCCCCTCCCCCACGGGGGAGGGGCAGGGTGGGGGCAGCAGATAATCCGCGAAGCGACACTATCCGATACCTCAACGAGTATTTGCCATTTACATACACCATGAGCGCTCAGGTGTATGTATAAATGACGCTACTGAAAATGGTGGATGCGGGAACCAATGCGCAAAAAAACTGCCGATTTGTCCCCTCCCTCGCAGGACGCGCCAGCGTCCGCAGCGGGGGAGGGTTAGGGTGGGGGTAGCGGTGTTTATTATCTAACCGCAAGCCATTTTGAACATCCGTTCCCTAAAACTAATAAAAATTGGGTTTAATTAGTAATGGTAGGGGCGGTTAGCGAGGAACGAGCGTAACCGCCCGCAAACAATGAAACGGGCGATTACGGCGCGAGCGCCTAACCGCCCCTACGACAATATAATTTCAATTACTCACTCTTCAAAACCTTCTTCCCGTCGGCGTGCAACTCATAAATCACCGAATGAAAATCCTTGAGGTCGCCGTTTTCCGCAAAACCAATCTTGCCAATGGCGGTGTCATACTCGCCCTCGCGCAGCGTCTTCGCAATCGTCTCCGGGTCGTCGCTGCCGCTGCGTTTCGCCGCCTCGGCAATCACCTGCACCGCCGCATAACTGGGCATGACGAACGGGCCGTTCGGGTCCTGCTTCTTCGCCTTGATGGCTTCCACAATCGCGGCGTTTTCCGGCGCGGCGGAAAAATCCTTCGGCACGGTCGCCAGCACACCTTCCGCCGCATTGCCCGCAATCGCAAACAAATCAACGTTATCCACGCCATCTGCGCCCATGAACACCGGCTTGAAGCCCTGGTCGGCGCCCTGACGCAAAATCGCGCCCGCTTCCGGGTGGAAACCGCCCCAATAAACAAAATCCACATTGGCGTTCTTCAGCTTGGTAATCAGCGCGGAAAAATCGCTCTGCCCCTTGTTCACGCCCTCAACAATCACTGGCTCAATGCCGCGCGCCTTCAGCCCGGCGGCGACCGCATCGACCAGCCCCTGCCCGTACGCCTGCTTGTCGTGCAGGAGCGCGATGTGCTTCGGCTTGATGACATCGGCGATATAAGCGGCGCTCACCGGCGCGCTTTGCAGGTCGGTGCCGATGGTGCGCAGGATGGTGCTGTAACCCTTCTGCGACAGCTCCGGCGAAGTGGAGGCGGCGGTAATCATCACGATGCCGTTCTCGTCATAAATCTCGGCGGCGGGCATGGTGGAGGACGAACAGAGGTGGCCGATGACGAACTTCACCCCGTCATTGACAATCTGGTTGGCGACCGTCACCGCCTGCTTCGGCTCGCAGGCATCGTCGTAGGTTTTCACGACCAGCTTCTTGCCGTTCAAACCGCCGTTGGCATTGACAAAATCAATGGCGGCTTCCGCGCCAATCTTCTGAATCGTGCCGTATTGCGTGACCGGCCCGGTCTCCGGCCCGGCAAGGGCGATGGTAATGGTGTCTTCGGCGTGGGCGCCCGCAGCGAACAGGGCGAGAACGAGCAGGGATTTTTTCATGACAACTCCGTGAATTTGAAGAAAGGTGGGCAGTTTCGGCAAAAGCGGCGGGGAAGTCAAGCGGAAAACGCTACGAATGGCGGTTAGGTGTGGTGAAAAACACCCTGAAGGGCGATGGGATAAGGTGAAAAACAACATTGCGGATGATGACAACCCCGGCGGTTCACCCCTGCAACAACCGCAAAAAAACCGGGCGTAGGGGCGGTTAGGCGAAGCCGTAACCGCCCGAGCATCTGCGGCAATAAACCTTGGTCATCGCCACAGGTCGGCCATGAATGGCCGACCTGCGCTGGTGGTTGTTTTGGCGGCGGTTGGCTGTCCGCCGAATGGTAAACAGTCCCTAAAAACCCGCCGCACGAAGCGCAAAAAACATCCACTGCGACTGCGTACAATCGCCGCCATCCCGGCCGGGATGCCCAAACCTTCAATCAAGGAGCATCCCATGAACAAAACCCTCACCGTCGCCCTGATACTGGCGACCCTCCCCGCCGTCCGCGCGGCGGATAGCACCGAAATCCGTCTCGGCCTCGCCACGGGTATGGCGCCGGAATATCCCGGCAGCGACCGCTACCGCGCCAGCGTCAATAAAAACCGCGCCCCGGCCTTGCCAACCCTCAGCATCCAGCGCCGCGCTCAATTACGACCCCGGCCGCCGCGAAAAAAGCAAAAACAAGGCGCGCTCGCTGCGCGGCTGTGCCAAAGGTCGCCGAAGCGGGTCGCCGCGTTTTCCGCGCTGCCGTCACGACCGGCGGCGGCGTCGCGGATGAGGGCGATGGTCGGCACGGTGAGCATGAGGAGGTAAAGCGCGAGATGCCCCAGGCGGGCGGCAAGGCTGGTGGCGCGCGGGCGCTGTTCGGTGGCAATCGCCCAGAGGATGCGGGCGAAAACAAGCATGAGGAGCAGGGTGCCGAGGGCTTTGTGCACGGGAATGAGAGTTTCTGTGTGGCCGGAGAGGTGCCAGGCAAGTGCGAGGAGGTACATGCAGGCGATGGCAACGGCCATGCTCCAGTGCAGGGCACGGCTGATGGTGCCGTAGTGGTTGGGGGTGTCGGGGGTCATTTTTGTCCTTTGTAGTAGTCCATAATTTCTTTCGCTTGTGCTTCCAGTTCGGGGAAGAGGGTGCGTTTGCTGATGCCGAAGGATTCGAGTTCTTGCCTGATGGGGGCTTTGCGTTTCGCTTTGACGAGGATTTTTTGTCTGTTTGAGGCGAGGCGTTGCCATTCATCAGGAATGACGGCAGCTTTTGTTTTACTGCCTTTGATGCCGAATAGCAGGAAGCAACCTTGTTGTCGTGAGATGCGCTGATTATTGAGTTTGGCGCGGACGCAGAGAACGCGATTAAAGTCACCAGGATTAATTGCTGGTCGAAAGTTTGGCTTGTCTGCTTGGATATCATGTAATAGAGAAATAACATGTACTTTTCGATTAAATTCATTAATTATTTCTCTATCTGTGCTTATTTGGGAAAGAATTGTATTTGGATCGTATGCAAGTGCCTCTCTAATATTATTGTTGCTTTTTTCTAGCTTTTCTAAAGCGCTTTGTCTTCTTACAATAGAATCTAGTTCATCTAGGATCTTTCTAGCCACTTCACTAATAGCAATTGGAGTAGATGAATACAATAGCTTAGTATAATTAAATTCCACAGATTGAAGTGAAAGAGCTGATAAAATTGCTACTGTATCGCTATCCCCATATTTTATTTGTTCATCCGGTATATCTAAAATTATCAGCTCACCATTTTTATCATGATGATCTTTATTCCAAGCAGAAAAATATAAAGCAACTAACGCATTCGTCGTTAAATCCAGCAAGCGGGTGCTGTATCCGTAATGCTGCAATTTCACCAGTTTTTCAAAGAGGGTATCGCTGGGCAAGAAATCATCGGGGCAATAGGTTAAGGCGTCTTTGATGATTTTGTCTTCATTTTCGATAAGGTGTTTTGCACGATAGATACTGGGCAGCATTTGCCAGTTTTCATCACCATGACCGCGAAAGAAGCGGGTATGTCCTTCTTTGGGTTCGCCGAGTGTTTGCAGGATTTGGGACAGGTCGCTGACGCTGTTTATTTCGGTTGTTTCCATGTTTTGGGTATCCGTTGGGTCAGGTTGGTAAGGAAATGTTGTTTGGCGGCGGGCTGAAGCCCGCCCTACGTTTTTTCAGGGGGCGGCGGAGCGGGGTGGTTCGCCGCTTCATCCAGTGCGCGCAGTTGTTCCAGTTTATCAGCGAGTTTGATTTCAAAGCCGCGCCGGTTTGGCTGATAGAAGTGGATGCCTGCTGCGGTCATCGCTTCCGGCAGGTAGGTTTGGCCGGCGGCGTAGGCTTGTGGTTCGTCGTGGGCGTCGGTGTAGAGTGCGCCGTCGCCGCCCGCCTTGTAGAGCCAGAGGTTGAGGAGCATATAGACCACGAACCATTGTGCGCTTTTCCAGCCGTATTGGTAGCCAATGCTGTCTTCGATTTGTCGTCTTGTATGGATGAATACCTGCATGGTTTTTCGCTGGATGTAGTGTTCGGCTTGTTGGGCGTTGGCGACAGGGGATTGGTCGGTTTTGTCCCAGAGGAGAATCATGGCGCGTCCTGGTGGGTTGATGGGCGGAATCCGCACAAATTAACACAGGCGGGCGTGAGGAAAAATTTTACGGCGCACGCTGCACGCGCGGCGAAGCGGCCACTCCGCCCGCTTGCAGCCATCCGGCAAAGGGCGTTTAATAGCCGCCCCTTTCCATTTAACCGAGGAATACTCATGAAAAAACTTGGCATTGTTGGCTGGCGCGGCATGGTTGGCTCCGTCCTCATCGGGCGGATGCAGGAAGAGCAGGACTTCGCCCACGTTGAAACCACCCTCTTTTCCACCTCGCAGGCGGGCGAAGCGGCGCCTGCCTTCGCCGGCAGCGGCAAAACCCTGCAAGACGCGCACAATCTCGATGCGCTCGCCGCAATGGACATCATCATCACCTGCCAGGGCGGCGACTACAGCAAGGCCATCCACCCGCAACTGCGCGCGCGCGGCTGGGACGGCTACTGGATTGACGCCGCCTCCGCCCTGCGCATGGACGACCGCGCCGTCATCATCCTTGACCCGGTGAACCGCAGCGTCATTGACCAGGCCATCCGCGACGGCAAAAAAGACTTCATCGGCGGCAACTGCACCGTTTCGCTGATGCTGATGGCGCTCGGCGGCCTCTTTGAAAACGACTTGGTCGAATGGCTGACCAGCATGACCTATCAGGCCGCTTCCGGCGCGGGTGCGAAAAATATGCGCGAACTGCTCGAAGGCATGGGCTACCTGCACGCACAAGTTGCGAGCGAACTCGCCGACCCGCGCAGCGCCATTCTCGACATCGACCGCAAGGTCAGCGCCGCGCTGCGCAGCGACGCCTACCCGACCGCCAACTTCGGCGTGCCGCTCGCGGGCAGCCTCATTCCGTGGATTGACGCCGACCTCGGCAACGGCCAGTCCAAGGAAGAATGGAAAGGCGGCGTGGAGACCAACAAAATTCTCGGCCGCAGCGCCAATCCCGTTCCCGTCGATGGCCTCTGCGTCCGCATCGGCGCGATGCGCTGCCACAGCCAGGCGATTACGATGAAGCTGAAGCAAGACCTGCCGCTCGCCGAAATCGAAAAACTGCTGGCAACGCACAACGACTGGGTCAAGGTTATCCCGAACACCAAGGAAGCCAGCATCCACGAGCTGACCCCGGCGAAAGTGAGCGGCACGCTCGCGGTACCCGTTGGCCGCCTGCGCAAGCTGGAGATGGGCGGCGAATACCTCTCCGCCTTCACCGTCGGCGACCAACTCCTCTGGGGCGCGGCCGAACCGCTGCGCCGGATGTTGCGTATTTTGATTGACTGATTGACGCCTCGCGCCAACAAAAGCCGGTTCATTGAACCGGCTTTTTTGCGGGTGGGGCAGGGCAGGGCGCGTAGGGTGGGGCTTGCCCCACCATAACGTCTTTGGTTTGCGGCAATCCTCGCAAAATTCTGTAACGGAGACGCAAGTCGGCCATTCATGGTCGACAGCAAAAAAGGTCGGGTATGTGTCCGACCTACGATGCGGTTTGAATGATTGTGCCGGTGGGGCAAGCCCCACCCTACAGACGGATGGCATTGTGGATTCACCGTACGCGGCTGGCGCTATCAGTTCGTAGGTCGGCCATTCATGACCGACAGCAAAAAAGGTCGGCATAAAGACCCGACCTACGATGCGGTTTGAATGATTGTGCTGGTGGGGCAAGCCCCACCCTACAGACGGATGGCATGGTTGATTCATCGGATGCGTACTGTGCGCGGCTGGCGGTGATTGCGGCGTGTCAGTCGCCCGTGCGGGCGAGCAGCGCGTCCAGCTCGGCCAGGGTGGAGGTACCTTCCATCGGGCCGATGCGGGTGACGGCGCGTGCGCCGGCGGCGTTGGCGTAGCGCAGGGCGCTGGCTGCATCGTGGCCGTTCAGGCGCAGGGCGATGTAGGCGCCGCCGAAGCTGTCGCCCGCGCCGGTCGGGTCGTCTTCGTGCACCGCAATGGGGGCGGCGTCAAGGCGGCCGTCCGCGCTGTAGTGGCTGGCACCTTGTTCGCCGCGTTTGAGCAGGATTTCTTTGATGCCGCGCGCGAGCAGTTCGGCGATGGCATCGCTTTCGTTTTGTGCAGTGGTGAAAAGATAAAGTTCGTCACCGGAGGGCAGGAAGATGTCGGTCGCGGCGAGGGTTTGTTGGAGTGCTTCGTGCAGGCCGGGCGCGCCGAGCAGTTCGCGGCGCAGGTTGGGGTCGAAGGAGATGCTGCCGCCGCGCGCCTTGATGGTGTGCAGCGCGTGCAGGGCGAGTGCGCGCATTCCGGGCGCGGCGAGTGCGCTGCCCATCAGGTGCAGGTGGTCGCAGCTGGCGATGAGGGCGTCGCTGGCGGCGGTCGCTTCGAGGCGGCCGCAGGCGCTATGGGTGATGTTGAAGACGAAGCGGCGACTGCCGTCTGCGCGGTAGCGGACGAAGGCGCTGCCGGTGCTTTCGCCGGGGGCGATGGTGATGCCGCTGGTATCCACGCCGTCTTGTTGCAGGCGGCGCAGGTTGAGGGTGCCGAAATCGTCGTCGCCGACGCGCGAGATGATGGCGCAGGGTGCGCCCAGTTTGCCGACTTGGTCGATGAAGATGGCGGGCGCACCGGAGGGGTAGGGGCCGGTGAGCGGCTGGGCTTCAAGGAAGCCGTCGCCTTTGCTGCTGGCGACGATTTCGACGAGGATTTCGCCGATGGTGAGGATTTTTTTCATGGGTGCCTTTGCGGTTTTTTGGGGTTTCTTTGATGACATCGGTGGTATGCGGGGGAGCCCCGTCCCCTCCCCCACAGGGGGGGAGGGGGGATGTCAGTTTGCAGGTCGGGCATTGATGCCCGAGCTGCGGTTATTCGGTTTACATACACGATAGCGAGGGAGGTGTATGTAAATGGCTTTGGCAGTGCTGCCCTCGCGCATCCTGTGGTGTGTGGAAAGGTATGGCGGCGGTGGCATGGATTCCTCTACCCCCACCCCGACCCTCCCCCGCTGCGGACGCTGGCGCGTCCTGCAGGGGAGGGAGCATATCGGCGGGCGACCGCAGGGCGAAGCCTGCAACACAGGGCGGGTTGAATTGTAAACAGCCTAGTCCTTCCGCCGTTTGGCGCGCACGTCCAGCCAGACGGCGATGATGATGACCACGCCTTTGACGATGAGCTGGTAGAAGTAGGGGACGGAGAGCATGTTCATGCCGTTGTTTAGCACGCCGATGATGAGCGCGCCGATGAGGGTGCCCGGCATGGTGCCGACGCCGCCGGAGAGGCTGGTACCGCCCAGGACGGCGGCGGCGATGGCGTCGAGTTCGTAGCTAAGCCCTGCGTTGGTTTGCGCCGAGTAGAGGCGCGAGGAGAGGAGGATGCCCGCGATGGCGGACATCACGCCGGAGAGGGTGAAGATGATGATTTTGATGCGGTTCACCCGGATGCCGGAGTAGAGTGCGGCTTCGCGGTTGCCGCCGGTGAGGTAGGTTTCCCGCCCGAAGACGGTCATGGAGAGGGCGATGTGGTTGGCGAGAAAGAGGACGAGCAGTATCCAGATGATGAGCGGTACGCCGAGGAAGTGGCTGGCGCCTATCGCCTGCCAGTTGGGGTCGCTGATCATCAGGGGCGCGCCGCCGGTCGGCAGGCTGACGAGGCCGCGGTAGATGCTCATGGTGGCGACGGTGACGATAAACGAGGGCAGGAGCAGGCGGGCGGTGAGCAGGCCGTTCACGGCGCCGAGGATGGCGCCTGCCGCCACGGTGATGAGCAGGGCGGCGGTGAAGCCGGTACCGAGGGCGAGGCTTTGTGCGCCGACCATTCCCGCGACGGCAATGATGGAGCCGACGGAGAGGTCGATTTCGCCGAGGAGGATGACCCAGGTCATGCCGAAGGCGGCAATGGCGACGACCGCGACTTGCTGGAAGATGTTCATGAAGTTTGCCAGTGAGAGGAAGCGGCTGTTGGCAATGGTAAAGACGGTGCAGAGGATGATGAGGGCGATGACGATGCCGCCGTATTGGCGCAGGAGCGGGTGGCGGACGAGGGGGCGGTCAGGCGTGGGCATGGGTTTGTCCTGTGGCGGCGGCCATGATGGTTTGCGGGTTGAAGTCGGCGGGGGCGAGGGTGGCGTTGACGCTGCCTTCGTGCATGACGACGATGCGGTCGGAGAGGCCGAGCAATTCCGGCAGTTCGGAGGAGACGAGGAGGATGGCGGTGCCTTCGGCGGCGAGCTGGCGGATGATGCGGTAGATATCAAATTTGGCGCCGACATCCACGCCGCGCGTCGGTTCGTCGAGGATGAGGACGTGCGGGTAGGTGCCGAGCCATTTGGCCAGCACGATTTTTTGTTGGTTGCCGCCGGAGAGGGTTTCGGCGGCGGCTTCGATGGAGGCGGTGCGTACCGCGAGGCGGGCGACGTCTGCGGTGGCGGCCTCGCGTTCGGCGGCGAAGTGGAGGAAGCCAAGGCGGGCGGCGAAGCGCTTGAGCGCGGCCATGCTGATGTTGCGCCGCACTGCCTGCGCCAGCACCAGTCCCTGCTCTTTGCGGTTTTCGGTGACGAAGCCGATGCCGTAGTGGATGGCGTCGGCGGGATGGCGGATGTGCACGGTTTCGTCGTCGAGGCGGACTTCGCCGCTCGCGGGCATCATGCCGAAGATGGCGTTCATCACTTCGGAGCGTCCGGCGCCGACGAGGCCGAAGAAGCCAAGGATTTCGCCGGGATGGACGGCGAAGGAAACGTCGCGAAAGGCGCGCGTATGGGTCAGTGCGCGGACTTCCAGCGCGGGCGGGGCGGCGTCCGGCGGCGGGGTTTGCGGCAGGCGCGGCGGGTACATTTGGTCCATGCGCCGCCCGACCATCAGCCGGATCAGTTCTTCGACGGTGGTTTCGCGGCGGGGCAGGGTGGTGATGTACTGGCCGTCGCGCATCACGGTGATGTCGTCGGAAAGTTGCATGATTTCCTCCATGCGGTGCGAGATGTAGATGACCGCTTTGCCCGCCGCTTTCAGGCGGGCGATGATGGCGAAGAGGATTTCCGCTTCGGCATCGGAGAGCGAGGAGGTCGGCTCGTCGAGGATGACGACTTTGGCGTCGTGGCTCAGCCCCTTGGCGATTTCCACCAACTGCCGCTGCGCGATGGAAAGGTCGGCGACGCGCGCCTCTACGTCCACCGGCAGTTGCAGTTCATCGACCAGTTGCCGCGCGCGGCGGTAGAGCGCACGGCGGTTGATGATGCCGTAGCGCGCCGGTTCGCGCGTGGCGAGGATGTTTTCGGCGACGGTGAGGTTGTTGCACAGGCTCAGCTCCTGAAAGACGACGGCGATGCCGCGCGCCGCTGCCTCGCGCGGGCTTGCAGGCGCATAGGGCGCGCCGTCGAGCGTCATACTGCCGCCGGACGGCTGATGCACTCCGGCGAGAATTTTGATCAGCGTCGATTTGCCCGCGCCGTTCTCGCCGAGCAGGGTATGTACCTGCCCGGCGCGCACGGTGAGATTGATGTCGCGCAGGGCGGCGACGCCGGTGAAAACTTTGCCGATGCCGCGTAATTGCAGCAGGGCATCATCCGCCGCGGCAGTCATGGCTGCTTACTCTTTGCCGGTGTACACACCCGGTTCGATCGGCTGCTGCGCCGGAACTTTCTCGCCCTTCATCACCGCAACCGCCGTATCTACCGCCTGTTTGCCCATCTGGTCAGGGAACTGACGGATAACGCCGACCATGACCGGATCGCTATCGACGGCGTCGCGCGCTTCCTTCATACCGTCAAAACCGATGACCTTCACCTTGTCTTGCAGGTTTGCGGATTTCACCGCAACGGCGGCCGCCAGCGCGGCATCGTCGCCAAAGCCGAAAATGCCGTCGATATCCGGGTTGGCTTGCAGCATATTCTGTGCGGCGGCAAGCGCTTCGGCACGGGTAATGCCGGTCTGTTCGGCGACAATTTTCACATCAGGATGCGATTCCAGCGCTTTCTTGAAGCCGTCAATACGCGAGACGACAGATTGCACCGTCGGATAATTGATAATGGCGACCTCGCCCTTGTTGTTCAGCACCTTCGCCATCAGCTCGCCCGCTTTCTCGCCGCCCTTGTAGTTGTCGGTGCCGACGTAAGACAGCACTTCAATGCCCTCGGCGGGAATGTCCACGGTGATGACCTTGATGCCCGCATCCTGCGCCTTCTTGATGGCAGGCAGCACGCCCTTGCTGTCAACCGGCGAGATGACCAGCACATTGACGCCCTTGACGATCATGTCTTCAATATCAGCCAGCTGCTTGCTCAAATCCTGGTTGGCGATGGCGACTTCCAGCGGCACATTCTGCGCCTTCGCCTCGGCCTTCATCGCATCTGCCAGCTCGATGTAAAACGGGTGCTGCTGCGTCAAAAGCGAGGCGCCAATGCCGTCCGCCCAGGCACCGCCCGCGGTGCAGGCGAGCAAGGTGGCGACGGCGAGCGTTTTCAGTTTCAGAGATTTCATGAGATTGCCTTGTGTGTGGATTTTTGGGGATATGCACGGGAATGTGTGGATAGGCGTGCATGGATGTTAATGTAGCGCCAATTTCATGAGGATGCCAGCGGAAAATGAACGTGGCGCCGCCTTTTTTGCACCGCAAAAAAACCGCCCCGGAGGGCGGTTTTTTCGTGAGTCCAACGCGGTTACATCAACGCGTTGTAAAGCCAGGCGGCAAGGGCGCCACCGGCGAGCGGGCCGAGTACCGGCACCCAGCTGTAAGACCAGTCGGCGTCGGTGCGCAGCGGCAGCATGGAGAGGACGAAGCGCGGGCCGAGGTCGCGCGCCGGGTTGATGGCGTAGCCGGTGGTCGCGCCGAGCGAGAGGCCAATCGCCCAGATGAGGACGGCGACCGGCAGTCCGCCGATGGAGCCGAGGCCGACCGGGGTGGCGCTGGTTTCGCCCGGCAGGGTCAGGCTGGCGCCGTTGCCGATGATGTAGAAGAGGACGAAGACGAGGACGAAGGTGCCGACGAGCTCGCTGATGAAGTTCACCGGGTAGTTGCGGATGGCGGGGTAGGTGCAGAAGCAGGCGCGTTTGGCGTCTTCGTCCAGCGTCACCGCGAAGTGGTCAAAGAAGAAGATCCAGACGAGGAAGGCGCCGATGATTGCGCCGATGAATTGTCCGGCGATGTAGGAAGGCACCGCGCTCCAGGGCAGTGAGCCGTGGATGGCGAAGCCGAGGGTGACGGCGGGGTTCAGGTGCGCGCCGCTGACCGGGCCGGCGACGAGGACGCCGATATAGACGGCGAAGGCCCATCCGGTGGCGATGACCATCCAGCCCGCCGGGCCGGATTTGGTGTCTTTGAGGCAGCAGCTGGCGACGACGCCGTTACCGAGCAGGATGAGCAGCGCGGTGCCGATGATTTCTGCGGTTAATACGTTCATGGGTTTTCCTTGGTTTTTGAGGGTGGGGGAGGGTTATTCTTCAATCCAGTGGCGCGAGGCGTTTACCGCCTTGTGCCAGTAGTGCAGCATCTCGCGGACGCGCTCCGGCGGCAGTTGCGGGGTGAAGGTTTTGTCGATTTTCCACTGTTTGCGGATGCTGTCGATGTCTTCCCAGTAGCCGGTGGCAAGCCCGGCGAGGTAGGCGGCGCCGAGCGCGGTGGTTTCGACGGTTTTCGGGCGGACGATGTTGAAGCCGAAGATGTCCGCCTGCGTTTGCATGAGGTAGTCGCTCATGCTCGCGCCTCCATCGACGCGCAGTTCGCGCGTTTGCGCTCCGGCGTCGGCTTCCATCGCCTTGACGATGTCATAGACCTGGAAGGCGATGCCTTCGAGGGTAGCGCGGGCGAGGTGGCCGTCGGTGGTGCCACGGGTGATGCCGAAGAATGCGCCGCGCGCGTAGGAATCCCAGTAGGGTGCGCCGAGACCGGTCAGCGCCGGGACGAAATAGACGCCGCCGTTGTCATCCACCGTCGCGGCGAGCGTGTTGATATCGGCAGAGGTGCGGATGATGCGCGCGCCATCGCGCAGCCATTGCACCGCCGCGCCGCCGACGAAAACCCCGCCTTCCAGCGCGTAAGTCGTCTTGCCGCCGACCTTCCAGGCGATGGTGGTGAGCAGGTTGTTTTTGCTGGTGACGGCCTCGTCGCCAGTGTTCATCAAGAGGAAGCAGCCGGTGCCGTAAGTGTTCTTCAGCATGCCCTTCTCGGTGCAGAGCTGGCCGAAGAGCGCCGCCTGCTGGTCGCCCGCGATGCCGGCAATCGGCACGGGGTGCTCCAGATAGCGGTTGGACACCGTGCCATAGACTTCGCTGCTGGCGCGCACCTCCGGCAGCATACTGCGCGGGATGTCAAACAGCGCGAGCAGCTCGTCGTCCCAGTCCAGCGTGTGGATGTTGTAGAGCATGGTGCGGCTGGCGTTGCTGGGGTCGGTGACAAACACCTTGCCTTTGGTGAGGTTCCAGATGAGCCAGGTATCGACCGTGCCGAAGCAGAGCTCGCCGCGCTCCGCCCGCTTGCGCGCGTTTTCGACGTTATCAAGAATCCACTTGACCTTGGTCGCGGAAAAATAGGCGTCAATAATCAGTCCGGTCTTGCCGCGAATCCAGTCGCGCTTGTCGTGCAGGCTGTCGCAATATTTCGCGGTGCGGCGGTCTTGCCAGACGATGGCGTTATGCACCGGCTCGCCGGTGGCGCGGTCCCAGACGATGGTGGTTTCGCGCTGGTTGGTGACGCCAATCGCGGCGAGATCCTTAGCTTCCAGCCCGGATTTGGCGAGCGCTTCGGTGAGCACCGCAATCTGCGAACCCCAAATCTCCTTGGCGTCATGCTCAACCCAGCCCGGCGTCGGGAAATACTGGGTAAACGGCTTCTGCGCGACGCTGATGGTCTCGCCGTGGCGGTTAAAAATAATCGCCCGCGACGAGGTCGTCCCCTGGTCTAGCGACATGATGAACTGGTTTGACATAAGCAATCCTCATCTGGAAAACAGAAATACGCCGAAAACCGCAAAAGATTGCGCAATTTTCAACATTTGGAAAAATAAAATTTTTGCTCCCGCTGTGCAAGCGGCAAAGCACATGGCAGCCTTATCTGATTGAATAAAAAAGCGTTAAATATGATGGCTGAGGGAATGAATAGTCAGAACAGGGAGCTGTTCCAGCACCGGCGTGAAATCCTCATTAAAATTTGCCACCACCATCACCGGAGAAACCTCCGCATGAAAGCACTCACCCACTGCACCGTCCTCTACACCCGCGACGCCGCCCATTACCCCGCCTTCCGCGACCGCATTGCCGACCTGGGCGGCATCACCTTGCACCTGCCGCTGATGGCGACCCGCGCCCGGTCGCTTTCTGCTGCCGAACGCACCATACTCGACCACAGCGACACCCTCATATTCACTAGCGCCGCCGCCGTCCGCCATCTACGAGAACAATGCCCACTGCGCGGCCAGCAAACCGTCGCCATTGGCGAGGCGACCGCCGCCGCGCTACCGCAACCGCCGGACATTACCGCGCCCGCACCGTACAACAGCGAAGCGCTGCTTGCCCATTGGCACCCCCGCGAGACGCACATCGCCCTCATCGCCGCTCCCGGCGGACGCCCGTATCTCGCCGAAATCCTCAGCCAAAACAATACCGTTCACACCCTCTATCCCTACAGCCGCTACAACCCGACCGCGTGCTGGCCGGAGGCGCTGCCGCTGCCGGACATCATCACCATTGCCAGCCAGCAAACCCTCGATAACCTCCTCGCAATAATCCCGCAAGAAAAACGGAAACTGATACAATACCGCGCCTGCATCGCCGCCCTTAGCGCAAGAGTGGCGCAATACGCGGAAAAACAAGGCTTTCAGCACATTATTGCCGCCGAAAATGCCAGCGAAACCCGGCAAATCGCAGCCATTTGCCATTGGTGGAAACAAACCCAGGAGCAACGCCATGACTGAAGAAAAACAATCTGAAAATCAGCACGAAGTACGCGATGACAGCACTTACAGCGACTACACGCCACCCGCCCCGAAAAGCGGACGCGGCCTGGCCATACTGGCGCTGCTGGTGAGCGTCGCCGTTGCCGGAGGCGGCGCCTACACCCTCAAACAATTTTCCGAAACCTATAGCGACACCGTGGCACAAGTCGCCCTGCAAATGCAGACCCAAGAATCCGCCCAACAAAACTACGCCAGCAACAGCCAGGTTGACGACCTCGCGCTGCGCCTCAACAACCTGGAAAAACAAACCCAGGCGCTGAACAACCTCGACAGCACCATTGACGCCGCCGTCGCCGCCCGCCAAACCAGCGACGAACAAATCGCCGCCATCGTTGCCGCCAACAGCATCAGCCGCGAGCAGGCCGAAAGCCTCATCAAACAGGAACTGGCGACCTTCGCCCAGGGCGAGACCAAAATTGACCTCAGCAAAGAAATCGCCGCCGTACAAAGCAGCGAAGCCGCCGCCAAAGCCGCCGTCCAGCAAATCGACGAAAAGCGCGTCCTCATCGAACACGCACTGGCACAAAACAACAGCAGCGCCAACCCCTACCCGCTGATTAACGCCCTGAAAATGGCACAAATCGCCGCCAACGACGGCAACTACAGCGCCGCCAAAGCCTACCTTGACCAGGCGGGTGCAACCTTCACCCTCTTCAACCTTGGCCAAAGCAACTACGCCGCCTACCAGGATGAACTGACCAAGCTGCGTACCCAGTACGCCGTCCTCGCCGCCCAGGCGACTCCGGCTGCGCAAATCGACGCCATCATCGCTACCCTGCCCGCCTGGCCGTACAAAAACGTTGACCCCGTCAACCTGCTCGCACCCAAAGAAGACGCCCAAGCTGCCGACTGGAAAGACCGCTTGAAAGGTGTCGGACAGAACATCCTCGCCAAAACCGTCACCGTTACCAAAATTGACGATGCTGGACTCACCTGGATACAAACCAACGAAGCGCTGCAAATCATCCTCAAAGAAAACCTGCGCCTTGACCTCGCCTACGCGCGCAACGCCCTGCAACTGCACGACCAGGCCGCCTATGCCGCGACTGCTGACCGCCTGCACGGCGAAATCGAACGCCTCTTTGACAGCAGTAACAACAACGTCGCCGCCGCCCTTGCCACGCTGGAACAACTCAAAACCAGCAACAGCAACGCTCCGGACATCGCCGCGCTGACCGAAAAACTCGAACAGGCCGCCAAGGAGTAAGCCATGCGCATCATCCTCGTCCTCCTCATCCTCTGCCTCTGCGCCTTCATCGGCTACGCGGTCAACCTCATCCCGCTGCGCGTCTTCTTCAAGGCAGGCAGCCACTACGCCGAAACCTCGCTTATCGTCTGGTTGCTGCTCTCGCTTGTCGCCAGCATTATCCTCTACTGGGTGCTGAAACTGCTCTGCTGCCTCTGGCACAGCCCGCAAATCTTAAGCCGCAACAGCGCTGTGCGCCGCCAGCACAAAGCCGACCGCCTGCTGAAAAGCGGCATGAGTGCGCTGCTTGCCGGACACTACAGCCGCGCTGAACGCGACCTCGACCGTGGTGGCAAACTCGCCGAAAGCCTCGGCCAGGATGCCGTTATCTACTTTGAAAACGCCGCCATCGCCGCCGACCGCCAAAATGCCAAAGACCGCCGCGACCACTACCTGCTGCGCGCCCGCCAGGACGCCCGCACCAACCAGGGTGGCACCTTGGCGCGCATCACCGAAGCCGAAATCCACATCGACAACGGCAACTACGAACAAGCGGCCAAACTGCTGGAAAAACTGCACGCCGAAGAGCCGCGCAACAGCAAAATTGCCGCGTTGCTGAGCGCCGCCTACAGCGGCCAACAAAACTGGGCAAAAGCTTGGGAACTGCTGCCCGCGCTGCGCCCGCACCTCAACGAGGCCGACTTTGCCGCCAAACAAAAAAACTGCGCCAAAGGCCTGCTGCACGACACCGCCGCCCGCGAAAGCGTCGCCGAACTCGAAGCTGCGTGGAAACACCTGCCGGGCGAACTGCGCCGCGACAAAGACCTCGTCCTCCAATACGCGGGCGCGCTGGTCGAAAACGACCACCCTGAAGAAGCCGAAAAACTGCTCGCGGGCGAAATCCGGCAAACACAAGACCTCGAATACATCCAGGCCTACAGCCAACTGCGCCGTGCCGACTTCCGCGCTCAACTGGAACACATGAAGCAATGGGAGAGCAAACACGCCAACGACGCCATCTTCCTCTACGCCAAGGCGCTGATTGCCTACAAGGCAAAGGACTTGGACACCGCACTCGCCGCCATCGAAGAAGCGGTCAAACGCAGCCAGACCAAAGAAGCCTTCGCCCTCTACGCGCAAATTCTGGAAGCGAAAAACCGACCTGAAGCCGCGCTGGTCGCCTACCGGCAAAGCGTCGCGCCGCTGCACCCTGAACAGGCACTGGACGGCGACCTGCTGCCCGCCCCGGAAACCGGAGCGGCAACGCCGCCGCCCCCGGCAGAAATCGCCAAACCGGACGAAAACAACCAACCGTCCTGACCCGCGCAAACACACCCGCCTTGGCGGGTGTGTTGCTATTTGTACCTTGCAGCGTGTAGGGTGGGGCTTGCCCCACCGCCAACAAAACCAGTCATGGGGGCATAAACGCAGGTCGGCCATTTATGGCCGACAAAAATGCCGGGGTGGTGTCCCGAAAGATGCGCCGACACCAACAGCGCGGCAAAACCAGTCGTTGCCAATAATCCCGCCGGTTCGCCCCCTCCCTCGCAGGGTGCGTCAGCACCCGCAGCGGGGGAGGGCTGGGGTGGGGGTGGCCGCCCATGATGCAACCGCCAATACCCTGTAGGCATAGCCGTAGGTTGGTCTCATGGCCGACAAAACCGGTCATGCGTTCGCCGCTTTCGACCAATCATTAGCCGCAGAAACCATCATGCCCCAATCACCCCTTGCCCATTCCGGCCCGAATTTGCCAACCCGCATACCCGTGGCTGGGGTGGCACGCATATCATTGAATGGTTTGCCACCCAAGCCTGGGTGACAACCGGTTTTGTCCTTTTGCTCATGCTCTTGCACAACTATCGCGGTGCGCCGTCCATCCTGCTGGATTACTGCTGGCTGTGGCTGCCGCCGTATCTGTATTACGGTATTTCTTTCGTGAAAGGCGATATCCGTTTCTATTATTACGGCACATTGCCGCCGCCCTGTGTGGTATGCGACCCGCAAGGGCTGACCATTTACCGCGCCAAACGCATTCGCTATCAATGGCGCTGGCAACAATTAAAAAGCGTTCGCCGTCATGGCATTTTGAAAACGCTGCGCATTGAAAGCCAAGACGGCGCGGTGCTGGATTATCGTCACAAACGATTGGAGCGCGAATACGACACTTATGCGCAGATTGAGCGGGTTGCGCAAGATTATTTGCGCGGAATGGCGCCGTCATTGCCACCGTCGGCACCGCCCGGTTTGGATTACCGCTGCCATAGCGCGCGTCTGGCGACAGGGCGTTTCGCCAGCTTGAGTTGCGGAAGCCCGTTTGCCTTTTTAGTTCTGCTTTTCCTGGGCAAGAGCATGAATCCGTGGGCGTATGGCGCGGCAGTGCCGCTGCTGTTGCAGCTTTTTTATGTTGTCGCCATGACTTTGATTATTGCGGCTATTGGTGCGCTGGTTATTTTTATCGTGCGGGCATACCGTGCCTATTTTTATCCGCCGGAGAAAAAATTATTGGTGCATATAAATTGCCACGGCATTTATTTTTTCCGTGGCAAAAACAGCAAGCGTACCCTGTATTGGCAAGATTTACGCGCCGCCCGCGCCGAATCCATTCCCAGTGGCAAAGGCGGCAGCGCTTATTACCTCGCCATCCATGACCGCCTTGACCATGAATATTGGATTTATATCGGGTTGCCGCAGGCCAAACAGCGCAGCGAAGAAATAGCCGCAATTATCAATGCCGTACTTGCCGAAAAGCCGCTCCCCAATATCATGCCAGCCGTGGCAGATAAACCCGTCAGGCGGACAATGTACGGGCTCTTTTGGCTGAATGCTGTTTTCACACTGCTGATAATGTGCCTGTTTTTCCTGATGAACGGGAAAGCCTTGCCGGAAACGACGCGCCATTTTTTTGCAATATTTTTTATGGCACTATTGCTTGTATCCCTGTGCACGCACTTAATCTGTATCCTGTTTGCCGACGAAGGCTGGCCCGCCGAAAATCCCGCCCCCGACCCGGCGCAATCCCTTAAAATTGCTGCCCGCATTCATCCGCAAAAACCCTCATGAACACCTCCACAAAATCCCTCTGGGCGCCCTTCGCCCGCTTCCTCGCCAATCCCTCGCTGGTCGCGCTGGTCGCCTTCGGCATCAGCCTCATTGCCATCTTCTATTTCCTCGGCGAATGGCTGCTGCCGGTCATCATCTCCATCGCGCTCGCCTACCTGCTCGAAGGCGTCGTCGGCAAGCTGGAGCGCATCGGCGTGCGCCGCGGCATCGCCGTCGCCCTCGTCTATTTCATCTTCATCGCCGCCATCCTCTACCTCACCATCGTGCTGCTGCCCGCCATCATCGACCAGGCGAAACTGCTCATCGGCGCGCTGCCCGACTACTTCCAGCGCACCCAGGAATACATCCTGCTGCTGCCGCACAAATTCCCCACCGCCTTCAGCGAGAGCGGCGTGCAAAGCCTGCTGGACAGCCTTAACGGCGAAATCGCCAACTTCAGCAAATCGCTTTCCGGCAAGCTGTTTTACTCGGTCTTCGTCATCATCAAGGTGCTGGTGTACATCATCCTCGTGCCGCTGCTCATCTTCTTCTTTTTGAAGGACAAAAAGCTCATCATGGGCTGGCTTGGCCGCTTTTTGCCGAAACGGCGCGAAATCATCCAGGACGTCTGGTACGAAGTGGATATCCAGATTGGCAACTATATTCGCGGCAAATTCAGCGAAATCCTCGTCGTCTGGCTGCTGACCTTCATCCCGCTGCACATTTTCAACCTGCAATACAGCCTGCTGCTCAGCTTCATGGTCGGCCTCTCCGTCCTCATCCCCTACATCGGTGCGACCGTCGTCACCATCCCGGTGCTGGTCGTCGCCTATATGCAATACGGCCTGACCGGCGATTTCTACTGGGTGGTCGGCCTCTACTTCGTCGTGCAAATCCTGGACGGCAACGTCATCGTGCCGCTGATATTCTCCGAAGCGGTGAACATCCACCCGGTCGCGCTGATTATCGCCGTGCTGGTCTTCGGCGGCCTGTGGGGCTTCTGGGGCATCTTCTTCGCTATCCCGCTTGCCACCGTGGTCAAGGCGGTGATGGAAGCCTGGCGTCGCTACCAGCAAAAAGGCGGCGACGAAGGCGAAGCGGAGACGACCGCCTGATTGCGCAAAACCAACCCCGAAAAACCCGCTGCGGCGGGTTTTTTATTGCCTGCAACCGCAAAAGTGGTCTCTACTTATAGCATCACGCCAAACCACCCTGATAGCGCTGCCAGACTGCACCTTCACCCCGGTGGGAACAGAAGAAAGCCGCGTCGCTGTAACCCGCTCGCGGAAAAACGCAAACCCCGGTTGGCACCCACTCACAAATCCTCAAAAAACCACACCAAACCGTTGCTATATTGTGAAGATGACGTAACAAACTGCCGCTTCCATACGCTCCACACAAAGTAAACAAACCCATTAAATACAAGTAACTGACCTATATTACGGCTACATAATCCGAAAACCACCTTTCATTAACCTTTTGCATTTAGCCTTGCCCGCTTTTCAAAAAATAGCTATCTTCGTTATCGGACAAACCAATCAGGGAAGACAGCGATGACAACCCGCAAACACCACCACCGCGCCACCCGGCGCAACGTAGAAGCAGAACACACCAGCAAATACTCCAAGGTAGAACAAATATGAAAGAAGAACCGCAAAACATCATGGAATGGATGATGTCAGAACGCCTTTATGAGGAATATCTGTTCTTCTATATATTGGTTATCTTGTTTTGGGTAGCAATCGGATTTTTTTGCTTTGGTTTCGAGGTTACGGGGCTTTCTGCGGCACAGAATTTGTTTCTGAATTTTATCCTCTTTCTGTTGCTTGCCACCTTAAGCGCGTTTCCTGCGTTTTGGTATGATTTAGTGTTTGGCAAAAATGCACGCTTAAACAAACGTACCCGTAATATCGACAAAAAATTGGCAGAAATTGCCGACGAGCAGAAACGCGAAGTAATCAAAAAATACCTTGCCCAAGACGGACAATTGCCGCCAAGAAGGCTGCAAAAATTCGCTTTGATTTTTCTTGGCTGGTGTATTCTGTTTGAGCTGTTTCTGGTTAATGCCTGGATCAAGGATATGCATTTAGTATGGCAACCGGACTGGGTTAATGGAGTTATTGATTGGATGAGAGATAATACTGCGGATTTTACAGTGAAGCCAATAAAAAAAGGGAAGATATTTTTAAGCAATATTAAAAGCAGCGATCTCTATTTAACTTTCTCTACTGGGCAAAATTTTTTCAATTCAGATATTGGGAATACGGTATTCTTTTTCGCCTTTTGGCGAGCGGCAAGTTTTTTCTTTATCTTGTATTCTCTTTGTGTATTATTGTGGCATCCAGTAACTTGGCTAGGATTAAGAAACCTAGATCCTAGAAATGCACATACAATAAGAAGATTTTTATTTTGTATTATTGTTCTATTGGCATCTGTTTTATTTTTTTTATTTTCCTCGTTTGGTGTTTTATTTATGGATATTTCGTATAAAGTTAAATTGGCAATGTTGTCTGGGAAAGAAGGATATTTAGGAGGGTTTTGGATAAATATTTTATTTGTTTTTATAATTTTGGGTTTAAATATACTCTTCTTTTGGTTTCATTTTTTTGCTGACTTTTTTCAACGGAGATAAATGGAGATAAATTATGGGTGACACAATTGATGAAATGGGTGGAATTACTAAATTTGCCATTGACACTGCACTCAAAGCAGCCAGAGATAATACTATAGGAGATCCTGGGTCTAAGGATACTTTATATCAAACATTGTCAATGATATTTAGCAATGTCAGTAAAGCAGGTATTATCCTACTAGGAGAAACTATTGTTAAACATTTTTATTTTAACGATAAAGATTTAAAACTCCTTAAACATTTGGAATCGGCTCATATCGAGCTAGCATCTCTTACGATGGAGAAGCAACAACAAATGTCAATGCTGGAGGCACTAAATGCGCATGAAAAAGCATATCCTAAAAAAATAAGTTACGAACCAATAAGAAAAATATTTAATAAAAATATAGATGATATTAAAAGAAGAATGTCCAAATATAATGCGCTTTTGGAGAGGTATAGCGTTAAAGTTGATGATGAACCGGCAAAAATATTAGATAAAATTATAGACAAAAGATATGGTCAATATTTCTTTAAAAAATTAGGCTCTTTCTTTGATTATGCTAATCTAATTAAAGCAATTCTTGCTGATATGGATCCTTCTAATCCTGAGTCAATAGTAGATTGGGCTGCTACTCTTGATAGTGCTATCATGGGAATGAGAAAGACCGTAAATGGATTTATTAAAGGAGAGACAGAACAACTAGGCATAATTAAAAAAATACCTTATTTATCTGCAAGAAGCCTAATTGCAAAGATGTCTAGGGGGGTAATAGCTGGCGTACTTACAGACCTATCTTTCAAAGCAGGGTATGCGTTGGGTGAATGGTTCTTTACTGAAGGTATTCAAAAACTAGGAGCGAGTAAGCCATTGTATGAAATGGAATGGTTTATTAACACTACAGACACCATTCTCCCCGTTTTGCTGAACGACCTTTCCGGCAACGAACTTGACAATGCCATGACGGTTCGTTTACTACTTACCAATACATTCCGAAATGAGGATAATGACATAATAGGATTAGATGATATTTCTTTCCTTTTCGGTAGTGATGAATACCGCGACATGGATTACCAAAAAGTGAAGCATGTTTATCAGGGGCTCTATAACCTTATGACTGGTAAGACAGAAAGGCTGCCCATAAATACCAGTCAGGAGTTCAAGGAACACCTGCAAAGCAAACAGATAATTGAATTGTTCAAACAGTATCGCGGCGCAAAGCTAATGCCATTAAATGGTTTTACGCCCGAATTTGTGTCCAGGCAAATTACTGAGCCGGATCCTATCGGCATTAGTTGGCGTTATGCTTTAAAAAACCTCAATTCTTTTGTTGTGGAAGATGCGTCGTTTTATACTGAAGCTCGCCTTGGAAAAGAACAGTTTGATTCGTTAAGGTTATTTGATATTCAAGATTCGGGTACTGCTTCCGGTATGACGAAAGAGTATATAGAACAGCGTTTCAATATGCTCAAGCAACTTCAGGAAGGAACGGACTCTTCTTTCCGCATATATAAAGATATTGCCAGCGGGGTATTTATAGAGCCTAAAGAACCTGATAATGAAGGATTTACTGCCCCAATTGATGATATTTATACATCCGTCATTTTTGGTACGGACGAGGCTGAAGACAAGGGAGAATTGACCGGAAAAGGAAAGGATGACTACATATTTGCCGGTGGCGGAAATGACGTATTAAATGGCGGCAAAGGTAGCGACTATCTTGAAGGTGGTCCTGGTCATGACATATATAAACTTTCTGTCAGCGATAAAGGCGTCGATACTATCTTCGATGCTGATAGCGATGGTGTTCTTGAAGTGGATGGCACCCTGCTCAGTCGTTTGGAATTTGTCGGTGCGCCCATGCCGTTTTCTCCGCCCATGAAGCTGCGCTGGACGCCTTTTCGTACCCGCGATGGTCAGTATCAGTTCCTCAAATATGATGATGATCAGTGGGAATTTTCCGTTAGAAATGCTTCCGGCAATTATCAGCCGCTGGCGCGTATTCGTCACTGGAAGGAAG